>JAQGMX010000046.1 GCA_028292145.1 Variovorax sp. | reverse complement strand
GCCAGCTCCATCAGCTGCTTCGCCTGGTCGACTGTGCCCTCCAGCCACTGATCAAAGTCGGCCGCTTCCAGCGGGATGACGGACCGTTTGTCCTGCTTGTCTGCCGGCGCCTTCGGATCGGGCTTGTGCATGCGGCGCATCAGCGGGTGGTCGTCAGCGTTGACCGTGAGCATGGTGTAGCTCTCGTGCACTTCGCCCGTTGCCTTGTCGATCCAGGCGAAATGTTCCATCGGTTTCCCTGGACAATCCGAGCCTCTCAAACTGGAACGTACAAGGCGCCACGATGGCTTCGCCGTTTGCTCTACGTGCGAACCTGCACGCCCTCGTTGACAACTCCCGACAGAACAACGTCGACCTGCTGCGTGCGCTCGCGATCACGGCGGTGTTCGCTCATCACGGTCAGCATGTCTTCGGCGGCAACGTCCCGTTTTTCGGTGCAAATGGTGGCTGGTTCGGCGTCCAGCTATTTTTTGTCATCAGCGGCTACCTGATCAGCGCGAGCTGCGAAAAGCACAGCCCTCAAGACTATGTGATTCACCGGATCCTTCGAATTGTCCCGGCGTATCTCTTTTTCTTTTTGGCAATCGGGATTGGAGCCAAGTTGATCACGGTTGGTTCAATCGCCGCAGATCCGTGGGCCTTTGCGGTCAACCTCGCTTTCATGCAGCATCTGGTGCCATCGGCCTTGGTCAAGTTCGACGTGCTGCACGTGAGCTGGACGCTGACCATCGAAGTGCTCTGGTACGTGCTTGCCCCGCTACTGCTCATCGGGAACGGGGTTCTGCGCTGGCCTACGGTCGCAGTCACCCTTATCGTGTCGACCGCATGGGCTTACACAGCCACCACCGGGGCGCTCGATTTCATCTACCCTGGCATTAGCGACACGAACCCCAGTTACTCGTACCTCTTCGTCGTCAATCACTTTTTCGCACAGGCGATCTTTTTCGTCCTCGGCGCCTGGATTTACTTTCACCGACGCGCAGTGGCCCATATCAACCCGGTCCTAGCGCTCTGTCTGGCGCTCTTAGTTTTCCTGGCTCAGCCGTATTACCTGGTCTTCAATCCGATGTTCGTCACAGGAATCGGCATCGCGCTGCTGCTCGTGACCGCACTCAATAGCCAGCCGATTCGCAGCCAGCTAGTTTTCCTGATCTCCGAAACCTCCTACGCGATCTACCTCTGTCATTTTCCAGTGCTGCTGTGGGTGCGCGACCGAACGGGTTTGACAGGCTTGGCTGGGGTCGCAGTATCGATCGCATTAATCATGCTGCTGGCCTTGATCAGTTACGTCCTAATCGAAAAGCCGTTTGTGAAGATAGGGCGCGGGAGGCGCTGACAGACATTTGCAGTCACAGATTCCTGCATGCTTGCTGAACACATGAAACGTGCCGCCGCGCCTCGCGGCACATTCAATCTTCGCAATGCGCTTTGCACAGGGACGCATCGACGGGCTAATCTGAACGCTTGGCACTTGCCAGCTGCATGACTCATGAGAACAGAACTGACGTTATGCAACACAGAATCCTAGGCCGCGATAGCGCTCCAGAGGAGTGTGTTAGCGGAGTCAAACGTAGCCGGGGACTGATCTAAGTGATGCTCTCGCCCACCCGAGATCACAGCAAAACGGGGATCGACACACCCATTTGTTCCGGCGAAAGCCGAGAATGCGTCCAGGAAACGGAACCCCGCCGCGTTGGCGACCTGCTTGAGCCTCGCGTTAAACGCTCGATGCATCTCTGCCCGCTCTGCGATCGGTGGGATCGAAAATCCGCGAAGACGCGCCGTTAGGTCTGGATCATTTTCCAAGCCAATCAACGCCGAGATGTAACCCTCCGCCCAGTGATTGTCCGACAAAGTCGGCGGAAGAACAGAGGCGACAATCGCAGAGTCGCGTACGGCCTCAGGGACTACGGAGCACAGGAAGGCAACGTAATACTCGACAGTTCTTCCAACAAATTCCTCGACGTAATCTGCAGGAAGAGTATTGAGACCTTGCTTTTTGATTGCACTGTACGGCAGCACGAATTCAAGATCGACCTGTCCAAAGGCGAATAGCATGGGTGTCAATGGGTCACCCTTGCGTAAATGTGTCTCCAAGAATTGCCGGATGCGATGGCCATTACCGCTCGAAGACGCATCGCGCCCGAGGCCTCGCGCCGAGGCGCCGATAGTGCGCAAGTCAATGGGCAAAAGCCATTGAGATCCCCTCACTTCTTTGCCAACAGCATAGATGACCGCGTGGCTGTCTCCGAAAACCATAACAGGCACGCCACCAAAGGGCCTAACCAATGCTACAACTGCCTGAATGGCGGCTTCCGACCCATCCAACAAATGCGGTTGGGCTCTAAGATGCGAAGTGAAAAGTGCGCTGAGGACTTGACCGAGAAACAACGATTCTTTTCCCAACACCTCGCGCAACGCGAGCACACCATGTGGCTTCAGCGACATAGACACGAACCGTCCTTCGCGCGAGCCATGCTGAACGAAGTGCTCGGCCGCCTCGGCATCGGTCATGCCGGACAGATCGGCGAAAGCTTGCCGGTAGTGCGCTATAGGAAAGCCGCAATTCGATAAAGCAGTTTCAAGCAGTTCCTTAGGAACCTCGCGCTGTCGCGTGAAACGCATGAAGCGCGTCAGCCGCGCAACGGCGTGCATCACACGTACATTTATTCTTTCAGCTTCACTGCGTCTTGCAACTGCCGGCCCATCGATTGAACACTTATTGTTCGTAGTGCTGGAGTTAACGATCTCTGAAGTCGGAGGAGGCATGTTCACACTTCGGTAAAGGTGGCACGTAACCTACCATAAACGGATCGTTATTCGAGCCTCACCCGAATGAACAGGGTGCCCTACAAATCCTCGCACACCAGCATGCACGTGAGCAGCACACACCGGTGAGACTTATCAATCTCGGGGCCGCCTAACCCGCATCACGATTTGACAACGCCGAGCTGCTTGTCGACTCTCTTGCTCGGTTCCTAAACTCGCCTTCGCGGCTACATGGTGGCTACATAGCTTCAAAACGCACCCCCAAAAGAAAAATCATGCTACCAATTCGATAGCAGGCTTTTCAGTGCCCATACGGGCTAAAAGTTGGTAGGCCGTGAGTGGCTTGAACACTCGACCAACGGATTATGAGTCCGCTGCTCTAACCAACTGAGCTAACGGCCCACGCGCCATTATTCTAGCGGCGCAGCGCATGCGGTTACTTCCGATGATTCAGCGCATTCGTCAGAAGGCGCGAAGTAATGTCGACAATCTGGATCATCCGGTCGTACGGCATGCGCGTCGGCCCGATGACGCCCAATGTGCCGACCACCTGCCCGTTGACCTCATAGTTCGCACTCACGATCGACAGCTCCTCGAACGGCACGACCTTGCTCTCGCCGCCGATGAAGATACGCACGCCCTCCGCCTTGCTCGACACGTCCAGCAGCCGCATCAACTGCGCTTTCTGCTCGAACAGGTCGAACGCGCGACGCAGTTGCCCCATGTCGCTCGAGAAATCGCTCACGGCCAGCAGATTGCGTTCGCCGGAGATCACGACTTCGTCCTGGGTTTCCGACATGACCTCGGTGCTCGCCTGGACTGCGGCCTGCATGAGCGAGGCGATCTCGCCGCGCAGTTTTTCGACCTCGGACTGCAGCCGGTCGCGCACCTGCTCGATCGACAGGCCGGCGTAGTGCGCGTTGATGTAGTTTGCAGCCTCGACGAGCTGCGACTGCGAATAATCGGTGTCCGGAAAGATCACCCGGTTCTGCACATCGCCGTCGGGCGAAACGATGATCACCAGCAGGCGTCGGTCCGACAGCCGGAGAAACTCGATCTGCCGAAACACCGAAGCGCGCCGCGGCGCCATCACCACACCGACGAACTGCGACAGGCTCGACAGCAGATGCGCCGCGTTGGCGATGACTTTCTGGGGCTGGTCGGGCGCAAGGCTGGGCGTGGCGAACTGCTCGCGCTCATTGGTCGTCAGCATCGTATCGACGAACAGCCGGTAGCCGCGCGCTGTCGGGATGCGGCCTGCGGAGGTGTGCGGGCTGGTGATCAACCCCAGCGATTCGAGGTCGGACATCACGTTGCGGATGGTCGCTGGCGACAGCTCCAGCCCCGAAGCCTGAGAAAGCGTGCGCGACCCCACAGGTTGCCCTTCGGCGATGTAGCGCTCGACAAGCGTCTTGAGCAGCAACTTGGCGCGGTCATCCAGCATTGAAAGATTTTAGTGTTGTAATTTGTTGGATATGAATTCGCGCTTCCGGCATGTCGCTCTGATCGGTAAATACCAGGCATCCGGCCACCGGGCGCAGGCCGGACCGCAGGACGGCGTGATGGCGGAAATCGGCGCATTCCTCGAAGCGCAGGGTTGCGAAGTGGTGGTCGAACGCTCGACGGCCGACGACCCGGAAGTCAGCCGCTACGAATCTCTCACGGCCAGCGAGATCGGCCGACGTTGCGACCTCGGCTTGGTCGTCGGCGGCGACGGCACGATGCTGGGCATCGGCCGCCAGCTCGCACCCTACGGCGTTCCGCTGATCGGCATCAACCGCGGCCGGCTCGGTTTCGTCACCGATATCCCGATCGACAACTACCAGTCGACACTGGTGCCGATGCTCGCCGGCGAATTCGAGGAAGACCACCGCAGCCTGATGCATGCGCATGTGATGCGCGACGGCGTCTGCGTGTTCGACGCATTGGCGATGAACGATGTGGTCGTCAACCGCGGAGCGACTTCCGGCATGGTCGAGTTGCGGGTGTCGGTCGGCAAGCATTTCGTGGCCAGCCAGCGCGCGGACGGGTTGATCATCGCGTCGCCGACCGGCTCGACCGCCTATGCGCTGTCGGCGGGCGGGCCGCTGATGCATCCGTCGATTCCGGGCTGGGTGCTGGTGCCTATTGCACCGCACACGCTGTCAAACCGGCCGATCCTGCTGCCCGACGTCGACGAAATAGTGATTGAACTGGTGTCGGGTCGTGGCGCAAGCGCAAATTTCGACATGCAATCGCTGGCTTCGGTGGAAATCGGGGACCGCGTCGTGGTGCGGCGCTCGGAATTCCGGGTGCGATTCCTGCATCCGAAGGGCTGGAGCTACTTCGACACGTTGCGCAAGAAACTGCACTGGAACGAGGGAGGCTCCTGACCATGCACCATCGCTGCTCTTTTAACCTGCAGGAACGCTGATGGCTTTGCGACGTATTGCGCTGCGCGACTTCGTGATCGTGCGCGCACTCGACATCGATCTCTCCTCCGGCTTCACCGTACTCACCGGCGAAACCGGCGCGGGTAAGTCGATCCTGATCGACGCGCTTCAGATCGCGTTGGGCAGCCGCGCCGACGCCGGCGCCGTGCGCGAAGGCGCCGAGCGTCTCGACGTGAGCGCCGAATTCGATGCCGATCCGCAGTTCGCCGACTGGCTCGATGCCGGCGGCTTCGAAACATCCGACGCCTTGCTGCTGCGCCGCACTGTCGATCTCCAGGGCCGGAGCCGCGGCTGGATCAACGGCAGCCCGGCCACCGCGACGCAACTGCGCGAAATCGGCGATCGACTGCTCGACATCCACGGCCAGCACGCCTGGCAGAGCCTGACGCGCCCCGACGCCGTGCGCGGCCTGCTCGACGCTTACGCCGGCATCGACACCGCCGCGCTCGACAGCGCATGGACCGGCTGGCGCCAGGCGCTCGGCGCCCTCGAGCGTGCCCGGCAGGCGCAGGACACATTGCAGCGCGAACGCGAACGGCTGCAATGGCAGATCGGCGAAGTCGCCAAACTCGCGCCGATGGCCGACGAATGGGAAGAGCTTTCCGCCAACCACACACGCGCCTCCAATGCGCAAGCGCTGATCGATGCTGCCGAGAACGCCCGCACGGCGCTCGAAGACGACGACGCCGGCGCGCTACCGGCGCTCAACCGCGCGTTGGCGCTGTTGCAGGACTGCGAGCACATCGAACCCGAATTCAAGGTGCTGGCCGAAGTGCTCGCATCCAGCGTGGCGCAGGCCTCGGACGCTGCACATTCGCTGCACGGCTACCTGCGCCATTCGGAAGTCGATCCGCAAAGCCTCGCCGAACTCGATGAGCGCATGGGCACATGGATGTCGCTCGCGCGCCGCTACAAGCGCCAGCCGACCGATCTGCCCGCGCTGCTCGCCAGCTGGCAGGAAGAACTCCGGGCGTTGGATGCCCAAAGCGATCTGGACGCCCTGGAACGCGCCGAGCAGAACGCGCAGCAGTCATATATGAAGGAAGCGAAAGCCCTGGGCAAATCGCGCAAGCTGGCGGCGCCTCGCCTCTCGCAGGCCGTCACGCAGGCGATGCAGGGGCTCGGCATGCAGGGCGGCCGCTTCGAGGTCGCTTTGCAACCGCTGGCCCAGCCGGGTCGCGCAGGGCTGGAAGAAATCTCTTTCCTGGTCGCCGGCCACACCGGCAGCACGCCGAGGCCGATCGGCAAGGTGGCATCGGGCGGCGAGCTGTCGCGCGTGGCGCTGGCGATCGCCGTGACGACCAGCGAACTCGGCGCGGCGCAGACGCTAATCTTCGACGAGGTCGATGCCGGCGTCGGCGGTGCGGTGGCCGAGACCGTCGGGCGGCTGATGCAGCAGCTCGGACGCGATCGGCAGGTGCTGGCTGTCACGCACCTGCCTCAGGTGGCCGCGTGTGCAGACCACCATTTGCTCGTTGCCAAACGCCCGACCGCCGTGGCAGACGCCAAGGACGGTCAGCGCACCGAAAGCGGCGTCGCCGCGCTCGACGACGAAGCACGTGCACGCGAAGTCGCGCGCATGCTCGGCGGCGAACGCGTCTCTGCCACGTCGCTGGCCCACGCTCGCGAGATGCTGGGCAAGCAGAGCAGCGACACGACAGCGGGAGCGACACCGTGAGCGACACGACGAACGCCGCAACTGCGGCCGTCGAAGGCCATCTCGGCCGCCTCGGCCGTCTCGAGCTGGTGCTGATCACCGGCATGTCCGGCTCCGGAAAATCCGTCGCGCTGCACGCGCTCGAAGACGCCGGCTACTACTGCGTCGACAACCTGCCTCCCGAGCTGCTGGCGCCTTTCATCGCCCTGCAGCGCGAGCAGCAGGCTTCGCGTGTCGCCATTGCCATGGACGTTCGCAGCGGCGTCTCCTTGCCGCTGGTGCCGCAGCAGCTTGAAGGATTGCGGCGCGACGGCGTCGCGCTGCGCTCGTTGTTCCTCGACGCGACGACCGATGCGCTGGTTCGGCGATTTTCCGAGACACGCCGGCGCCATCCGCTGTCGCGTCAGGAGGGCCGCACCGACGTCCCTGAGCAGCAGCGCGTGCTGGTGCATTCCATCGACCTGGAGCGCGAACTTCTGGCCGATCTGCGCGACGGCGCCGACGTGATCGACACCAGCATCATCCGGCCGTCGCAGCTCCAGAGTTACGTGAAGGCGCTGATCTCGGCGCCCGAGAGTTCGC
>JAQGMX010000024.1 GCA_028292145.1 Variovorax sp. | reverse complement strand
AAATTCGCCGCAGAAGAGAAGAAGGCCATCGACACCGCGAACCTCACCGACAGCACGCTGCCGAAGTCGCCGTACGTCGGCGTGCAGTATGCGGCGATTCCGGAGTTCCAGGCGATCGGAGTGGCGGTGGGTCAGCAGATGAGTGCGGCGCTGGCGGGGAAGGTGACGGTGGATCAGGCGCTGAAGACTTCGCAGACTGCGGCTGAGAGGGAAATGAAGAAGGCTGGGTACTACAAGTAGACCCCCAGGCTGCGCGCACTTCGTGTCGCTACGCCTACCCCCTTGCAGGGGGCACTGCCTGCGGCCCGGCGGAGCCGGTTCCGTGGCAGTTCTGGAAACTCGTTCGATCCGCCTGGGAGTTCTTCACTCATGAACCGATTGCTGCCGCGCGCCCTCATGGCGCCAGCCGTCATCACGCTCCTCCTCTGGATGATCGTGCCGCTGGCGATGACGATCTACTTCTCGTTCGTCAGCTACAACCTGATGCAGCCGGGCGACCATCCGTTCGCGGGGCTGGAGAACTTCCATTACTTCGTCACCGACCCCGACTTCTGGCCGGCGGTGTGGAACACGCTGCTGCTGATCGGCAGCGTGATCGTCATCACGGTGGTCTTCGGCGTGCTGCTGGCGCTGCTGGTGAACGAACCGTTCCCGGGCCGCGGTATCGTCCGGGTGCTGCTGATCTCGCCGTTCTTCGTCATGCCCGCAGTCAACGCGCTGTTGTGGAAGCACATGATGATGAACCCGATCTACGGCGTGCTGGCCGACCTCTGGCGCTTCTTCGGTGCCGAGCCGGTCGACTGGCTGACGGACGTGCCGCTGCTGTCGGTGATCGTCATGGTGGCCTGGCAATGGCTGCCGTTCGCGTGCCTGATCTTCATCACGTCGCTGCAGTCGCTCGACCGCGAACAGATGGAGGCCGCGCGCATGGACGGCGCGACCGGGCCGCAACGCTTCTTCTACCTGACCATCCCGCACCTCGGACGTCCGATGGCGGTGGTGATCATGATCGAGATGATCTTTCTGCTGAGCGTGTTCGCCGAGATCGCCATCACCACCAACGGCGGTCCGGGCAACGAGAGCACCAACCTCACGTACATGATCTTCAAGCAGTCGCTGATGAATTTCGACGTCGGCGTGGCTTCGGCCGGTGCGTTGTTCGCGGTGGTGATGGCCAACATCGTGGCGGCCTTTCTGATCCGCGTCGTCGGCAAGAGCCTGGACTGAGGACAACGACCATGCAACCCAGTCTTTTCCTCCACACCCTGCGCACGCTCGCTGCCTGGACGGTCGCGCTGCTGCTGTTCTTTCCGCTCGGCTGGCTGTTCCTCACCGCCTTCAAGACCGAGCTGCAGGCCATCGCCGTGCCGCCGCTGTTCGTCTTCACGCCGACGATGGAAAACTTCGGCGAGGTGCAACAGCGCAGCGACTATCTGCTGTACGCGCGCAATTCGCTGATCACCAGCGTCGGCTCGACGATCCTCGGCCTGCTGATCGCGGCGCCGGCGGCGTATTCGATGGCGTTCTTTCGCACGAAGCGGACGCGCGACATCCTGATGTGGATGCTGTCGACCAAGATGATGCCGGCCGTCGGCGCGCTGGTGCCGATCTACGTGCTGGCGCAGTCGACCGGTTTGCTCGATTCGCTGACGGCGCTGACGATCGTCTTCACGCTGTCGAACCTGCCGATCATGGTCTGGATGCTCTACAGCAGCTACAAGGACATTCCGAACGAGATCCTCGAGGCGGCGCGCATGGACGGCGCCAGCCTCTGGACCGAATTCCGCCACGTCGTGATGCCGCTGTCGGTGGGCGGGCTCGCATCCTGCGGCCTGCTGTGCCTGGTGCTGAGCTGGAACGAGGCCTTTTGGGCGCTCAACCTGGTGTCCGCCAAGGCCGGCACGCTGGCGACGCTGATCTCGCAGTATTCGAGTCCCGAAGGCCTGTTCTGGGCCAAGCTGTCCGCCGCTTCGCTGATGGCCATCGCACCGATCGTGATCTTCGGCTGGTTCTCACAAAAACAACTCGTCCAGGGCCTGACCTTCGGCGCCGTCAAGTAAGCAAGGAGACATCTGCATGGCCTACCTCGAACTCAAGAACATACAGAAAAGCTTCGGCGACGCGCACATCATCAAGGGCGTGAACCTGCAGATCCAGAAGGGCGAGTTCATCGTCTTCGTCGGGCCTTCGGGCTGCGGCAAGTCGACGCTGCTACGGCTCATCGCTGGACTGGAACCGGTGACCGGCGGGCACCTGATGCTAGACGGCAAGGAAATCACCAATGTGGCTTCCGGCAAGCGCGACCTGGCGATGGTGTTCCAGAGCTACGCGCTCTATCCGCACATGAGCGTGGCCGACAACATGTCGTTCGCGCTCAAGCTGGCCGGCGTGCCGAAAGCGGAAATCCGCAAAAAGGTCGAGCACGCGGCGCGCCAGCTCAACCTGACGGCGTACCTCGACCGCACGCCGAAGGAGTTGTCGGGCGGCCAGCGGCAGCGGGTCGCCATCGGCCGCGCGATCGTCCGGGCGCCGAAGGTGTTCCTGTTCGACGAACCGCTGTCGAATCTCGATGCGGCGCTGCGCGGCAACACCCGCGTCGAGAT
>JAQGMX010000004.1 GCA_028292145.1 Variovorax sp. | reverse complement strand
CAGGAAGTGCAGCGGCTGGTCATCGTCAATTCGCCGCATCCCGGCACGTTCGCCCGCGAACTGCGCGACAACGCCACGCAACAGGCGGCCAGTGCGTACATGCACTTTCTGTCGCGGCCAGACGCCGAAACGCTGTTGGCCGAGGACGATTACCGCCGCATGTGGGGCTTTTTCACGTCGATGGCGGCAGATTCGGGCGCCAGCGCCTCTGGCTCCGGCTGGCTGACAGATGCCGTCAAGGCGCAGTACCGCGAGGTCTGGGACGCCGGGCTGACCGGCGCCTGTAACCTCTACCGCGTCACGCCGCTGAAACCACCGGCCGAGGACGGCATATCAAAGGAAATCCAGCTGCCGCCGCGCGAGAAAGTAACGGTCGACGTGCCGACGCTGGTGATCTGGGCGCTTGGAGATACCGCCCTGCTTCCGGGTCTGCTCGACGGCCTGGAAGATTGGGTGCCGAATCTCGACGTCGTCCGCGTCGCCGGCGCGACGCACTGGATCGTCCATGAGCAGCCGGAGCGCGTGATGCGCGAAATTTCGGACTTCATCGAACGCAGCGCTGCTGCGTCCTTTGGCCCTTCTATCTAATTAGTAGACAGCTGCATCGCCCTCGGGCCGCGTCTTGAATCGTCGGTGCACCCAGTAGTACTGAGACGGCATGGCGTCGATGTAACCCTGCAGCCGCGCATTCATCAGCGCGGTGTCGGCGACGGCATCGTCGGTCGGGAAGTTCTGCCACGCCGATAACACCTCGATCTCGTAGCCGCCGGGCGTCAGGCGCGACACCACCGGCACCACCTTTGCGCGCCCCAGCCGCGCAAAGCGCGACAACGAAGGCACCGTCGCGGCCTGGACCCCAAAAAACGGCACGAAAACTGTCTGGTCGCGGCCGAAATCCATGTCGGGCAGCAAGTACAGCAACCCGTTCTTGCGCAGACCCGCCACGATCGGCTTGATGCCGTCGACACGGTTCAGCGTGATGACGTTGCCGAAGCGCTTGCGCCCCTCGCGAATCCAGGCGTCGACCAGCGGATCGCGCTGTGTCGTGTAGATGGTGGTCGAGGGTCGCGCGGTGTGCATGGTCAGCGCGGTGGCCGCGGCGTCGAGGCCGTAGAAATGCGGCGCGAACAGGATCATCGGCGCGCTGCCGTGCGCGATCTCGTCGATTTCCGGCGCGGCACCGACCACCCGAAGCCGGCTGGCGACGACGTGTTCCGGCGCATGCCAGAGCCAGCTGCGGTCGAGCCACGACTGCGCGACGAAGACGAAGGTTTCGCGCGCGATGGCGCGACGTTCGGCCGGCGATTTCTCGGGAAAGCACAACGCCAGGTTGGTGTCCACCACATGCCGGCGCGGCTTTGCCAGCGTATGGAGCACACGTCCGAACGCAAACCCGATCCCGCGGACCAGCGGCAGCGGCAGATGCGACAGCGCGCGCATGAAGCCGATGCCCAGCTTGGCAGAAATGCTCATGCCGCGCCCCCTTCCGCCGATTCAGGCTCGCGGACCTGCTTGGGCTGCTTGTGCCGCGCGTAATCCCAGACGTACTGGCCGGGCAGGCTGCGGATCAGCCGCTCGATGCCCTGGTTCATCGCTGCAGCAGCGGCTTCGGGCGTGGCCTTCGGGTCGCTCATCGCGGTGCCGTCGAACGGCTCGCAGCGGATGACGTAACCCGCGCCGCGCGGCAGCCGTTCGCAGACGCCGAGGAAGACGCGGGCGCCGGTCTGCTGCGCGAGGCGCGGCAGCAAGGTCATCGTGTAGGCATCGCGACCGAAGAACGGCGCCCAGACGCCCTGGCCCAACGGCGGCACCTGGTCGGGCAGCACGCCGGTGTAGCCGCCGGAACGCAGCGCGCGGATCAGGCTGCGCACGCCCTTCGTGCTGGTCGGCACGGTCTGCAGGCCTGCGCGGTCGCGCGAGCCGTCCATGAGCTTCGCCATCCAGGCCTTGCGCGGCGGGCGGAACAGCGCGGTCAGCGGTCCGTAGGTGCCGACGAGTCTTTCGGCCAGCGCCTGGCCGTACATCTCCCAGCTGCCGAGATGCGGCGTCACTATGATCACGCCCTTGCGTTCGGCCAGCGCCGCCTCGAAAGCCTCGATGCCGTCCCAGCGCACCACGCGCGGCAGCACGCTTTCGCCGCGCGGACGCGCCCAGAGCCACGGCAGCTCGGCCGCCATCGCGCCGGCTGCACCGATGGCCGGACGGTATTGCGCGGGCGTGAAGCCGGCCGCTTCCGCATTCGTCTTGAAACGGCGGCGGTAATCGGGCGAAGTCCACCACACCAGCCAGCCGAAACCGGTGCCGAGCCGGTGCATCAGGGGCAGCGGCAGACGGGCGAGCAGACGAAAAACGGTGGGCAACATCGGGGTCGGGAGTAGGGACGCGCATGCATTGAAAACAACCCTTGCATGGCTCGAATAGAATCGAAATTGTCGCTGAGTTATGGAACTACTTGCAGGGCGACAAGCACAAGCGCCAGCCGATTGTGCCTATGCCGGGAACGGCACTGCTAAAGCGTTCGCCGAGGCTTCACAGCTGGCAACGCGCCAACTGAATCAATGGAGCATCAAACAATGGCGAACGACTTTCTCTTCACTTCCGAATCCGTCTCCGAAGGCCACCCCGACAAGGTCGCCGACCAGATTTCCGACGCGATCCTCGACGCGATCTTCGAGCAGGACCCGCTCAGCCGCGTCGCCGCCGAAACGCTGACCAACACCGGCCTCGTGGTGCTCGCCGGCGAAATCACGACCAACGCGCACGTCGACTACATCCAGGTCGCGCGCGACACCATCAAGCGCATCGGCTACGACAACACCGACTACGGCATCGACTACAAGGGCTGCGCGGTCATGGTCTGCTACGACAAGCAGTCCAACGACATCGCGCAGGGCGTCGACCACGCCTCCGACGACCACCTCAACACCGGCGCCGGCGACCAGGGCCTGATGTTCGGCTACGCCTGCGACGAGACGCCGGAGCTGATGCCCGCGCCGATCTACTACGCGCACCGCCTCGTCGAGCGCCAGGCGCAATTGCGCAAGGACGGCCGCCTGCCCTTCCTGCGTCCCGATGCCAAGAGCCAGGTCACGATGCGCTACGTCGACGGCAAGCCGCACAGCATCGACACCGTCGTGCTGTCGACCCAGCACCATCCCGACCAGAGCGAGACGGCGACCAAGATGAAGGCCAGCTTCATCGAAGCGGTGATCGAGGAAATCATCAAGCCGGTGCTGCCGAAGGAATGGCTGAAGGAAACGCGCTTCCTGATCAACCCGACCGGCCGCTTCGTCATCGGTGGTCCGCAGGGCGACTGCGGCCTGACCGGCCGCAAGATCATCGTCGACACCTACGGCGGCGCCTGCCCGCACGGCGGCGGCGCCTTCTCGGGCAAGGACCCGTCGAAGGTCGACCGCTCGGCTGCCTACGCCGCACGCTACGTGGCCAAGAACATCGTGGCCGCCGGCATCGCGCGTCAGTGCCAGATCCAGGTCGCCTACGCGATCGGCGTGGCCGAGCCGATGAACATCACGGTCTACACCGAAGGCACCGGCGTGATTTCCGACGAGAAGATCGCCGGGCTGGTACGCGAGTACTTCGACCTGCGCCCCAAGGGCATCATCCAGATGCTCGACCTGCTGCGCCCGATTTATCGCAAGACGGCCGCCTACGGCCACTTCGGTCGCGAAGAGCCGGAATTCACCTGGGAAACGACCGACAAGGCCGCCGTGCTGCGCGCTGCTGCCGGTCTCTGAGACGGTTTCAGAACGAAAAAGGCCTGTCGCAGCGATGCGACAGGCCTTTTTTCTTGCCCGGTCGACCCGGGCCCCGCGAGTTACAGGCTGGATACCTTCGTCGCAACACCCGGTTGGGCGGTGCGCTGGGCGTACTGCACGACCACTGCCTTGACGCTGTCTGCCGCGATGTCGAAGCGCTTCTTCGCCACGGTCAGCGCGTAAGCGGTAATGGCTTCCGCGTCCATGCTGGTGCCGTTTTGCGGCACCTGGGCAAGCAGCGTGCCGTCGGACTGCAGCGTCACGCGGAGTTCCATCACGCCGCCGTCGTTGAGTGCCACCGAGCCGCTGGCCGTCTGCGCGCCCGTCGAGACCACCTGTGGCGGCGTCGCCGTCGCGGCACCGTTCGACGTCAGCGAGATCGCGTTGCCGCGGTCGCTCACCTCGTAGCGGCCTTCCGGCTGCGGCGCATCCTGGGCGGTGCGGGTGCTGTAAACAGCGACCGCACTGCGCACCGGCGCTGTCGCCACGCCTTCGTCGATGGCCAGGCTCAGGCGACCGTTGCCGGTCAGCACCGCATCGGCAAGCACCAGCGGCTGAACTGCCGGCGCGGTGGTCGACACAGCCTGCCGACCGCTCGCTGCAGGCATGCCGGACAGCGCGGCAGACAGCGCCGACGACACCGACACGAGACTGGCCTGCGTCACCGCAGCGACCGGGGCGCCTTGCGTTCCTGCACTCGTGCTGGAAGCGATGGCACCGCTGTCACGGCCCGACGAGGTTGCCGTCGCGTTGGCGCCGCTCGGATCGGCGATGAGGGCCACCGGTGTGCCGGTGGTCTGCTGCGCCACGATCGTCGCCTGGCCGGTCGTCACGGGACGGTCGAAGACATAGTTGCCTGCGTCGGCGCCGGTCAGCGACAGGCCGGAGACGGTGACGTTCTTGTTTTCGCCGACGGTTGCCGTGTCGAAGGTGCCGCTACTGCCCATGCCCGCCACGCGGTCGCCGGCAACGATGCCGCCGAGCGTCAACGCGCCGACGGTCGCGGTGGTGTTGCCGTCGTAGACCTTCGGATTCACCTGCGCGGCGCTGACGGTCAACGCCTTCGGCGTGATGCTTGCCGTGCCAACCGTGGCGCCCGCATCGACAACGTAGTTGCGTGCATCCGCTCCCGCCAGCACGATGCCGCCGCCCGTGACGTTCTTGCCGCTGCCGACGTTCTTGCTGTCGAACACGCCGACGCTGCCTGCGCCACTGCTCAGGTCGTCGCCCGCCACGACACCGCCGAAGACCACGTTGGCAATCGAGGCGATCGTGTTGCCGTCGTAGACCTTGCCGGCCACGTCTGCCGAGGCTGCGATCGTCTTCGGCGTGATGGTTGCGGTGGCGACATGCGCCGAAGTGTCGAAGCTGTAGTTGCCCGCCCCGCTGCCGGCGATCGAGATCCCGCTGCCGCTGATCGACTTCACGCTGCCCGCGTTCTTGTCGGCGAAGCTGCCGGTGCTGCCGACGGCGGAAACGACGTTCAGGTCGCCGGCGACCACGCCGACCAGTTGCACGCCGTTGAGCGTGGCGGAAGTCGTGCCGTCATAGACCTTGTCTGTACCTGCAGCCGAGGCCGTGAGCGTCTTCGGCGCGATGTTGGCGGTGCCGATCACGGTACTCGCGTCGAAGACGTAGTTGCCTGCGTCGGCGCCACCGAGCACGATGCCTGCGGCGGTCACGCTCTTGGCGGTGCCGACGTTCTTCGTGTCGAAGGTACCGGTGCTGCCGCTTGCGCTGGACAGCGAGTCGCCGTTCACGACACCTGTGAAGGCGACGTTGCCGAGCGACGCCGCCGTACTGCCGTCGTACACCTTGTCGGCGACGCTGGCGGCCGTGACCGCGAGCGTCTTCGGCGTGATGGCTGCAGTGCCGATGGCGGCCGTGGCGTCGACCACGTAGTTGCCAGCGTCCGCGCCGGCCAGCACGATGCCCGTGCCGGTCACGTTCTTGCCTGCGCCGACATTCTTCGTGTCAAAGGTGCCGGTGCTGCCGTTGGCGCTCGACAGCGTGTCGCCGCTCACGACGCCGGCGAAGGCGACGTTGCCGATCGTCGCCACGGTGCTGCCGTCGTAGACCTTGTCGGTGACGGCGGCTGTGGCCGTGATCGTCTTTGGCGTGATCGAGCCGGTACCGATGGAGGTCGTTCCGTCGACGACATAGTTGCCCGCATCGGCGCCGGTCAGCACGATGCCGCCGCCCGTCACGTTCTTGGCAACGCCGACATTCTTCGTGTCGAAGGTGCCGGTACTGCCGGCGGCGCTCGCGACGATGTCGTTCTGAACGATGCCGTTGAACGACACGTTCGAGATCTGCGCGCCGGTGTTGCCGTCGTAGACCTTGTCGGTCACGCCGGCCGTGGCGGTGATCGTCTTCGGCGTGATCGTCGCCAGCGCCGTGGTGGAGGTGATGCTGCCAAGGTCGTAGTTGCCAGCGTCGGCGCCCGAGATGGCGATGTTCGAGACGTTCACGACCTTGCCGGCGCCCGCATCCTTGGTCGCAAAAGCAGCGCTGCCGCTGCCGACAAGCGAATCGCCCGCTGCGACGTTGGTAAAGGTGACACCGGTGAGCGTCGCGCCGGTGGTGCCGTCGTAGACCTTGTCAGCGGCTGTCGCCGAAACGCCCACAGCGGTCTGCAGCGTGAGCACCCGCTTGTCGACCTCGCCGATCAAGGCGCTGGCGGTCGGGTTGAACTGGTAACCGTAGACAGCCACGTTGCCGTTGGTCGCCGAATCGATGGCGATGCCGGAGACGCTCACCTGCTTGACGATGCCGACGTTCTTGCTGTCGTAGATCGCAGCGCCGGCGGAGCCGACCTGGAACGTCACGTTGTCGCCGTGCACGGCGCCGGTGTTCGAGAAATTCGACGTCGCGAGCGTGGCGACCGAGTTGCCGTCGTAGGTCTTGACGACCTGGCCCGTCAGCGAGACGTTCACGATCGGCGCCTCGGTGTAAAGGAAGCCGTTGCCGGCGCCCTGCACCACGTCGGTTGCGGTGCCGCCGAGATAGCGGGCGTTGTACTGCTTGAAGCCGTTGACCAGCGCACCCGCTGCGTCTTGCGGCGCCGTCGTCGAATAGACGAGCCAGCGGCCGCCTGCGCCGGTCGACAACACCGATGCGCTGGTGCTGTTGTTGATGAAGTTGCGCCCAGCCGAAAGAACGATCGCATTGCTGTTCGTACCGTCGGAGACGATCCTGCCGGTCGATGCGATCGTCACATCCTGCCCTGCCTGCGCGACGACCTTGCTGGTGGCAGCCGCACTGGTGTTGCGCAGTTCGCCGTCGATCGCGATGGTGCCGTTGAGCAGCTTGAGCGTGTCGCTCGCGTCGAAGGCGAAGCCGCCGGTCGGGACGGTGGTGATGCCGGTGCCGTCGGCGCGGCCGACAGTCAGGTTCTTGATGCCTGCAAGCTTGGTGAAGGTGCTGGCGCGGGCAATGCCGACGGTCGCACCGTTCAGATCGATGTTGGTGGCGACGTCGTACGGCTGCAGGTTCACGCTGGCTGTCGAAACGTTGTTCACCGTCGCGTTGCTGAAGTCGATGTCGCTGGCGCGCAGGGTCAGCGCACCGGCACCGGTGTTCAGGCTGACCGAGCTGGTGAAGGTGATTGCTCCGTCAGTGTAGATGCCCGAACCGGCATTCATGATGAACGGCGAATCAACGGTGACCGGGCCGTTGACCGAGAGGATGCCGCCCAGCGTGCGGGTTCCGGATGTCCAGCTACCGTCGGCACGGAACACGATTCGCCCGGTTCCGAGCGTCATGTTCGAATTGAGGTCGATGTTGCCGCTGCCCGCAGAGACATAGAAGTTGCCGCCGCCGGTGACAACCGGTGCGGTCATCGTGTAACCGCCGCCGCCCTGATTGTCGGAGTCGGCCCAAACGCGGACGTAGCCTCCATTGGTCGTCACGGAGCCACCCACGGTGACGCCGTCTGCGCCGTAGAGCGTGATCGATGCGGCGCCGGGCGTCCCGCTGCCGACCACGGTGACGTCATGCGCCGGCAGGGTGCCAGGGTTGACGCCGACGCCGTGCGCGACCAGATTCGGCATATTGGTGAGATAGCCGGTGCCGGTCCGGCCCGCAACAAACATCAAACTGCCGGTGCCGAAGACTTCGACCGTGTTGGCCGTGTTGGCGAAGCTGATGCTGCCTTGGCCGCTGGTACCGCCCTCCACGCGCAGGCTGACGTCGTTTGCCATCGTCAGGCGTCCGTTGCCGCCGTTAAGGTTCAGGTCGCCGAAACTGATGTTCCCCGTCGCCTGCATCAGGACGTTGGCGCCTTGCGCTTCCAGCGTGGATGCGTAGACGGTGACCGCACCGGTTCCGTTCGCATAGTCGCCGCTCGTGCCGCTGCCGCCGCTCACGGTGATCGTCGTCGGGTCGAGCAGCAGATCGCCGGTGGCGCCATGGGCGGCTCGGGCGTCGGTCGTGCCGTCGTAGGCGAGCGACTGCTTGCCGGAGACTTCCGCCGCGCCGCCGTTGCCGCCATCCGCACCGCCGCGCACGGCAATCTTGCCGGCGAAGCGGGTGGTGTCGTCGCTCCAGAACACGACCTTGCCGCCGTTGCCGTTGACGGTCGCATCGGCACGCACCGACACGCTGCTGTCCGCCGTCACCGTCGTCGCGTTGGCAATGTTGCCCTCCTTGCCCTGCCAGCCGCCGCCCACGTTCACCGTGCCGCCGCCGGTCCTGCCACTGGCGTCGAGCGTGGCGCCGCCGTCGAGCGCGATCGATTGGCCGGTGACGACGATCGAGCCGCCCTTGCCGGTCGCCGAGCTTGTATCGAGCGTGCCCGACACATGCGTGCTGCCGCCGGCTGCATCGCCGTCGAGCAGGATGCGGCCGTCACGGGCCACCAGGCCCTTCGCCTCGATCACGCCGGTGTTGTTGACCACGCTGCCGAGCAGCGTATCGGCACCGCGCGCCGTGAGCGCCACCAGACCACCGGCGGCGCTGATGCTGCCGCTGTTCTCCGCCGCCGCGTCGAGCGCGCCGCGCTCCACCTTGACGCTGATCAGGCCGTCGCCCACGAAGTCGAGGTTGACCGTGTCGCCGGCGGCCAGCGCCGTGCTGCCGCCCGGCGTCGAGATGGTTCCGCTGTTGCTCACCTTCGGCGCCATCAGCACCACGACGCCGCCGGCGCCGGTCTGGATGTTGCCTTTGTTGATGACCGCGCCAGCGCCGTTGCCGCCGGTGAAGCGGCTGCCGCCGGCCATGAAATCGCTGTCGGAAATGCCCAGCGAGGAAGCCACCAGGCCACCCACGTTGACCTGGGCACCGGTGCCGATGACCACACCGTTCGGGTTCAGCAACCAGACGTTGCCGTTGGCGTTGATCGTTCCGAGGATGCTGCTGGCCGCGCCGCCACCGGTGACGCGGTTGAGCGCAATGCTGCTGGCGTTGGGCTGGTCGAAACGCACCGTGGCACCGGCGCCGACGTCGAACGAGTTCCAGTTGGTGACGACGCGCTGCGTTGCCTGCGAAACAGTCAGCTGGTTGCCGGTCTGCGTGAGTGTCGCTGCGCCGGCGACGACGCTGCCGCCGGTCGGCAGGGCTTGCGCCAACGCGCCGCCCGAAGCGCCGATCGCCAGGGCCGCTGCCAGCGCGCCGGCCGCGCCGGAGATGCCGGAGATGCCGGACGTGCGCTTGCCGCGGCCGGAAGTGTGCTCCGCCACGGCGACATAGGTGTTCGAGAGCTCGTTCCAGACGAGCCTGTAGATGTGGTTCAGCGATGCGCTCTTCATGATTGAAGTCCTAGGGATTCGGGAACAAAAAAGGGGGGCACGGCGGGCGTATGCCGCCGTGCGATTGAGGCCGGTGAGGTCTCAGGCGTTCAGAATGCGTAGGCGGCCTGGACCCAGGCGCGCCAGTTGCTGCTGCGGCTGTCGGCGTCGCGGCCGTTCAGGCTGCGGCCGGGGTTGTCGCCCAGCGTGCGCGCCACGGCGGCGCGCACCGTCCAGCGGCCGACCCACAGGTTGGCGCCGACGCCTGCACCCGAAAGGTTGTAGCTGTTGGTGTTGCCGGCGTTCACGATCGAGCCGGCCCAGAGGTTCTTGTGCAGCGTCACATGGCCCGCATCGACGAAGCCGAGCAGTTGCAGCCTGCGGTCGCTGCCGACGTTTAGGTTGCGGCGCAGTTCCAGCGTGCCGATCACGCCCTGGTCGCCGGCGGCTTCGCCCACCGCATAGGCACGGACGCCCGACGGGCCGCCGAGGATGAACTTCTCCGACGAATCGAGGTTGCTGCTGGCGAGCTGGCCCGAGGCGCCGGCGAACAGCGTCCATTCGGAACCCGGCGTGCCGCCGATGTTCTGCAGACGGCTGGCACGCAGCGCCAGCTTTTCGAAGCCGCCCTGCGTGCGCGCTGTCAGGCTGTCGAAGTAGCGGTCGTCGGCATTGCCGGAAAGATTGGTGCGGCCTGCTTCGAGCCATGCGCCGGCTTCGGTGACGCCACCGCCGCCGAACGTGTCGACGCGGTTGCCGTTCAGGCCGAAAGTCACGCTGTCGACCTTGCGCGAGCGCACCTGCAGGCCCAGCACTTCGTCCTTGAGCTGACGGTGTTCGTAGGTGGCCGAGGCCGTCAGGTTGCGTTCGCGCGTCCGCAGCAGCGGATAGCTCAGTCCCAGCTGCGCCGTCGCCGCGTCGCCGCGCAGGTCGAGCGGACGGAACACTTCCTGGTCGACGTGGTAGCGCAGATACGACACACCGGCATTCAGGTGCAGGCCCGACGGCGTCAGGGGCACGCTGTAGTTCAGGTTGGCGAGCGTGCTGCCGGTGGACTTGGTGATGCCGAGCGCTGCAACATCGCCGAGTCCGAACGGGTCGTCGAGTTGAACCTGTGCGCCGATACGGGCCGTACCGGTGCTGCGGTTGCCGAAGTTGTCGGTCCAGGCGCTGCCCTGAACCACCGGTCCCTGCGCCGCGTCTATGACCAGCCGGCTGGTGCCGGGTTCGCTGCCGCGCTCGAGCGTCGACCGCGCGGTGACGCCGGGCAGATCGTTGATGAGCAGTACCGCGCGCTCGAGATCTTCCGAACGCAACGGCTTACCGGCTGGCAGCGCGGCCTCGGCAATGGCCTGGATGCGACTGGCGGCGATTCGTGTGGTGCCGCGCACGGCGATGCGGTCCGCACCGGATTGAAGTCGACCGGCGGAAACGACAATATCGAGGTTGCCGTCGGTCAGGTCCTGACGCGGCAGATAGGCGCGCGCCAAGATGTAGCCGCGTGCCCGCAATTCGCGTGAAATCGCTTCGGCGATTTGCAGCAGATCTGAATGATTGACCGTGCGGCCAATGAAAGGCGCAGCGATCGCCGCGAGGTTTTCGGATTCGGCGGTGGCAGTATCGCCTGTGAAGCGGATCGATCGGAGTTGGACCGTCAGTCCCTCGGCAATTCCAGCACCCGGCGCAGCGGAAGGAATACCGGTGGTCGGCGGTGCAAGGCCGGAAGGCGGCGCGACGGGAGGTGTTCTTTGCTGCTCATTAAGCAGTTGGCCGGCATTGGGGAGGGTTTGCGCAGCGGCTTGGTTGACGCCGATGGCGGCAAAGCTGATCAGTGCAAGTGCGGAACAAACTGCACGCTGACGAAATTCATTCTTGCCGTTCGAGGACAGTTTTTCCGAATAGATCATTGAAAGAGATTTTGTAAACCCGCCGCGCTGGGGCGTTGGCTCCCGGCACGACGTCCGCAAATTAATTGCGATGTAGAGATTGAATTAACAATCCAAAGTTTACGAAAAGTCACACTTCAGTGCGTAGATTCGAGACACTATTTGTAAGAATATTCTCACAAAAAGCAGAATCACATGAATTTATTAGTACTTTATAGCTATATGTCTTAAGAATGAAAAATTTTCTGTTGTTTATAGAAAACATCTTTCAATCGGCTTCCAAAGCTATAGAACCAAAGTGTTAAAGCGAATTGGCCGATGTCATTGCCACTGATCGAGCGATCGAATTCATTCAGAAGCGGTAAGCACCACCAATGCCTGCGGTCCAGGTGCGTCCTGGCGCAGGTTCGAAATAGCGTGCATTGCCTTCATTGACAATCACCGAACCGACAATGTTGCGATTGAACAGGTTGTCGATTCGCGCAAATGCATTGAATTCCCAACGTTGCCAGCGCATGACATAACCACCTTGGAGCGCAGCGACCATGTATCCGGCAGCGGCGGCGGTATTGGCATCGTTGGCCGTAATGCGGCTTAGCGCACGCAATTCGGCGCCAGCGCGCCAGCCTTCCGATGGCGTATAGCCGAACGATGCGAACACGGCCTGCTTTGCAATGCCCGGAATCCGATTGCCGGCCGCAACGGCATTGAAACCGTCGCTGTAGCGCGCATCCAGCCAAGTCGCCGCGATCTGGGTGCGCCAATGCGTTGCAGTCTCGTGCAGCCAGCCGAGTTCGAAACCCTCGCGCCGGGTGCGGCCGGCGTTCTGGAAGGTCGCGCGACCGCCGACGTTGGTCGCGGTGACGATTTCGTCGTCGGTGCGGGTCTGAAACACGGCGGCGGTCAGCAGGCCGTCGGCGATGCGGGCCTTGGCGCCGGCTTCGACGCTGGTGTTCACAGCGGGCTGCAACGCGAAATTGAGTCCGCCGAGGCCGCTGGGACGGTAGGAAAGCTCGTTCAGCGTCGGCGTCTCGAAACCACGGCCGGCCGAGATATACAGATTCAGGTTCTGGGTCGCGGCGTAGCGCAGCGCGGCGGCCGGCAAGGCCTTGCTGTATTTCGCGTCCCCGCTGTCGTCGCCGTTCACGCCGCGAACGTAGCGGTCTTCCGAATCGAAGCGCACGCTGCTGTGGCGCAGGCCGGCCTCCAGCGTCCAGCGCTCGGCAAAATCCCAGCGCGTCTGCAGGTACGGATCGACGTTCGACACCGTGTTGCGCTCGTCGCGCCGCAGCCTGCCGAGCACGCCCAGCTGGCGCGGCGCGGCTGCAGTGCCGAAGAAGTTTTCGTAGCCCTGACGCTTTTCGTCGAGCGTGTCGTAAGCGACGCCCACAGCAACATCGAACGGTCGCCCGCCGAGTT
>JAQGMX010000550.1 GCA_028292145.1 Variovorax sp. | reverse complement strand
GCCAGCACCAGCGGAATCGTGATCGCCACCACCAGCCCCGGCCGGACGTCGATGTGCCAGCCGAATCGCCCGCCCTTGTGCAGGCCGAGCGCGACGAAGCTCACTGCCAACACGATGGCGACCGCCTCGATCAGGACGTGGATGAACTCGTTGACCGACGTCGCGACCGCAACCGGCTGGTCCTGCACCTGCTTCAGGCTCGCACCGGCCGGCAGGCGCTGCCCGATGTCGGCAACCGCCATTTTCAGCGCCTTGCCCAGCGCGATGATGTCGCCGCCCTTGGCCATAGACACGCCAAGCGCCACCACTTCGCGGCCCTGGTGCCGCACTTTGATGACCGGCGGGTCGACCAGTCCGCGACGGATTTCCGCGATGTCGCCCAGGCGCAGCTGGTTGCCCGAACTGCCGCGGATCGGCATCGCGCGCAATTGCTCTACGCTGGTGAACTGGCCGGCGACACGCACCTGCACCACGTCCAGCGGCGACTGGATCGCGCCGGCGCTCTCGATCGCGTTCTGGGCGCCGATCTGCTGCAACACGGCGTTGAAGTCGAGCCCCAGTTGCGCGACACGCTTCTGCGACACCTCGATGTAGACCTTCTCGTCCTGCAGGCCGAACTGCTCGACCTTGGCAACGTCCTTGACGCGCAACAGCCCCTGGCGGACCTCGTCGGCGAAGGTTTTGATCTCGGCCTGGCTGAAACCGTCGGTTTCCAGCGCGTAGATCACGCCGTAGACGTCCCCGAATTCGTCGTTGAAGAACGGGCCGAGCACGCCGCCCGGTAGCGTGCCGCGGATGTCGCCGATCTTCTTTCGGACCGTGTACCAGACGCCGGCCACCTCGCCGGCCTTCGACGAATCCTTGATCTCGAAGATGATCTGCGATTCGCCGGGCTTGGAATAGCTGCGGATCCGGTATGCGTATGGCACCTCCTGCAGCGTGCGTTCCAGCTTGTCGGTGACCTGCTCGGCCACCTGCTGCGCGGTTGCGCCGGGCCACAACGTGCGCACCGCCATCACGCGGAAGGTGAACGGCGGGTCTTCGTCCTGCCCCAGCTGGAAATACGCGGCAAAGCCGAGCACCATCAGCGCAATCATCAGGTAACGGGTCAGCGCGGAATGGTCGAGCGCCCATTTCGACAGGTTGAAACCGCCCTTGGCCGGTTCCGGGGGTTCGCGGTTCAGGTTGCTCATCGCGGTGCGGACCTGTCCTGGAAGATCGAGACCTTCTGGCCCGGCGACAGCACATGCACGCCGGCAACCACCACCATATCGCCCGGCTTGACGCCCGAGGCGATCACGGCCTGGTTACCGTCGGCGGTCGCCACCTGCACCGGCTGAGACCGGACGGTCATGGTCGACTTGTCGAGCACCCAGACGGCGCTGCCGCCGCCCTCCTGACGCAGCGCGCTGGTCGGCAGCTTGAGCACCGGCGCGCCGACACGCGAAAGCGCGTCGGGGCTGGCGTAGACGGTCGAGCCGAGCGCGGGCGACGTTGCCGCATCGATGGCGACCTTGACGGTGTAGGTGCGGGTCACCGGATCGGCACTGCCCGCGACCTCGCGCACGGTGCCCTTCAAGGCCGTGTCGTTCGCCCAGCCCCGCACCGACACGCCCGAGCCCGGGCGAATGAGCGCCGCGCGATCTTCCGGCACGGCGAACACGACGTCTCGCGCGCCGTCCTGCGCAATGCGCACCACCGGCGTGCCGGCCGAAACCACCTGCCCCGGCTCCGCATCGATCGACGTGACGATGCCGGGCGCATCGGCGACAAGGGTCGTGTAGCTGGCCTGATTGCCCTGCGACGCAAGTTGTGCCTTCGCTTGATCGAACTGGGCCTGCGCGGCCTTGTAGGTCGATTCGCGCCGCTCGAGTTCGGCTCCGCTGATGAAGTTCTGCTCGCGCAGTTCGCGATAGCGCTTGAGATCGGCCGCCGCAAGATCGCGGCTCGTCAACGCCGAAGCCTGCTGCGCGCGCGAGGCATCGGCGGCGAGGCGGTAATCCTGGGGATCGAGCTGCGCAAGGACGTCGCCCGCCTTGACGTGCTGACCGAGTCCTGCCTGCCGCCGAAGGATCTTGCCGGCGACGCGGAAGCCGAGCTGCGACTCGACACGGGCCCGCACTTCGGCTGAGAATTCCGGCGCCGTATCGAAACTGCCGACGCCCACGGTCTGCACCTTGACGGCGCGCACCGGCTCTTCGGCCGGCGGCGGACGCGAACATCCGGCGACCGCCAATATGGAGGCCAGGACGATGAGCGTCACCGTGATGCGCGGGCGAACGCGCAGGCAAACGCGCGGAAAAAACACGGTCATGGACCACCTCGGTATACAGTGACGGGCCATTAATGACCGAACGGTTAGTAATTTAGGGGATGCGTCCGGCACTGTCAATCAAGGCGGCCCGTCGTCGGCATCGACAATCCTGCCGCTTCCACAACCACTCCAAGCCGTGTCCGACCTGCCTTCAACAGCGCCGCCGCCTGCGCATTACGAAAACTTTCCGGTCGCCTCCTGGCTTTGCCCACCGCACCTTCGCGCACCGATCGCGGCGATCTACGGTTTTGCGCGAACGGCCGACGACATCGCGGACGAAGGCGATGCCGATGCGGCACGACGCCTGAACGATCTGGCCAACTTCCGCGCCGATCTGGCCGCAGCGGCACGCGGAGAAACGCCGTCTGGACGCTGGCCGGAGGTTTTTGGTCCGCTCGCTCATGCCATGCAGCAGTTCAGGTTGCCGGAAAGTCTGCTGGCCGATCTGCTTTCGGCCTTCGTGCAGGACATCGAGATGACCCGCGACGGCGGCACCTACGCGGACCGTGCCGCATTGCTCGACTACTGCAGCAGGTCGGCCAACCCGGTCGGCCGGCTGCTGCTGCACCTGTATGGCGTCGAAGATCCTGTGGCGCTGGCGCAAAGCGACGCCATCTGCAGCGCGTTGCAACTGATCAATTTCTGGCAAGACCCGAGCGTCGACCTTCCGCGCGGCCGCTTCTATCTACCGGTCGACAATTGCGCCGCGCATGACCTGACGCCGCACGATCTGCGCACCTTCCGCCCGATCGGCGTCGCGCCTCCCCCGCCGCGCGCACTCGCCCTGCTGGCCGACGAGGTCGCATGGGCGCGCCTGCTGATGCTGGAGGGCGCACCGCTGGTGCACCGGTTGCCCGGACGGGCCGGCTGGGAACTGCGCTTCGTCGTCCAGGGCGGATTGCGCATCCTCGACAAGATCGAGGCGCTGGGTTTCGACACGTTCTCGCAGCGGCCGACCGTCGGCGCATCCGACGCGCCACGCATGGCCTGGCGCGCGCTCAGGATGGGCATCCGGATGCGGAGACAATCGGCCGCATGAAAAAGAAGCGAAACCGCTCCGTCCGATGAATCCCGAGCAGTATGTCCAGGAAAAAGCGGCTGCTTCAGGCAGCAGCTTCTATTACGCCTTCCTGTTCCTCCCGAAACAGCGCCGCGCCGCCATCACCGCCTTCTATGCGTTCTGCCGCGAGGTGGACGACGTGGTCGACGAAGTGCGCGATCCGGGCGTCGCCGCGACCAAGCTGGCCTGGTGGCGCACCGAAGTCGCGCAGTCGTTCGCCGGACAGCCGCACCATCCGGTGATGCTGGCACTGATGCCGCTGGCGTGCGAACACGGCATCGAGGCGCATCAGCTGCAGCAGGTTATCGACGGCTGCCAGATGGACCTCGACCAGACACGCTACCTCGACTTTCCCGGCCTGCAACGCTATTGCCACTTGGTGGCAGGCGTCGTCGGCGAAGTCGCGGCCGGCATCTTCGGGCAGGTCGATCCGCAGACCACCGCCTACGCCCACAAGCTCGGGCTCGCGCTGCAACTCACCAACATCCTTCGCGACGTCGGCGAAGACGCGTTGCGCGGGCGCATCTACCTGCCAGTCAACGAGCTGCAGCAGTTCGACGTCAAGGCGCACGAAATCCTCAACCGCGTGCATTCCGAGCGCTTCGTCGCGCTGATGAAGTTCCAGGCCGCGCGAGCACACCAGGCCTACGACGAGGCTTTGAGCCTGCTGCCTGCGGTCGACCGTCGCAGCCAGAAGCCTGGGCTGATGATGGCCAGCATCTATCGCACACTGCTGCGCGAGATCGAACGCGACGGATTCCAGGTCCTGAACCAGCGCGTGAGCCTCACGCCGGTCCGCAAGTTCTGGCTCGCCTGGCGCGTGCAGGCGCTCGGCCGCGTCTGAGCCGCTGAACGCGCCAATGAAGCTTGCCGTCATCGGCGCCGGATGGGCCGGGCTTTCCTGCGCTGTCGAAGCAGTGAGCGCAGGACATGACGTGACGGTTTTCGAGGCTTCTCGCTCGCTCGGTGGCCGAGCGCGCCGAATCGACTCCGCCGATGACGGATCGCCGCTTGACAACGGCCAGCACATCCTGATCGGCGCCTACCGCGAAACCCTGTCGATGATGCGGCGGGTCGGTGTCGACCCCGAGGCCGCGTTGCTGCGTCTCCCCCTGTCACTGCGATTCGCGGACGGCGGCGGCTTCGCGTTGCCGCGCTGGCCGGAGCCGCTTCATCTCTTGGGCGGCATCGCAACCGCGCGCGGCTGGACAGCGGGAGAAAAGTGGGCACTCCTGCGCACTGCCCTGCGATGGCGCATCGCCGGCTTTCGATGCAGTCCGCTCGCCACCGTCGGACAGCTTTGCGCCGACCTCCCGCCTCGCGTCATGCGCGAGCTGATCGAGCCGCTGTGCGTTTCGGCATTGAATACGCCTGTCGATCATTCGAGCGGACAGGTCTTTCTGCGCGTACTTGCCGATGCGCTTTTCGGAGCGGCAGGTGGCGCCGACCTGCTGCTTCCGCGCATGGATCTGGGCCGATTGTTTCCCGATGCTGCTTGGCACTGGCTGGAATGCAACGGCGCACGGCTGCACCGGGGACAGCGCGTTCGCGATCTCATCGCCGATGCAACCGGCGGTTGGAAAGTCGAAGGCGTCGCGTTCGATAGGGTCGTGCTGGCCGTCGGCGCCACCGATGCGGTGAAGCTGGTCGGAGGGGCGATCGGGAACGGCGCCTTCCCAACCGGCGAGGATGTGACTGCTGCCGAAGCGTGGTCGAACGCAGCGGAGGCGCTTCGCTTCGAACCGATCGCGACGGTCTATCTGTCGGGCGCGACGGCGCTGGCGGCGCCGATGCTGGCATTGCGCGCATCGCCGGAAGCGCCGGCCCAATTCGCCTTCGACCGCGGACAACTCTGCGGCGCAGCAGGCTCGCTGGCCCTGGTCGTCAGCGCATGCGATCAGGACAGGGACGTGCTGCAGCAGCGGGTCTTGAATCAGGCACGCAAAGAATTGCGCCAGCCGAATCTGGCCGTCATGCAGACCGTTGTCGAAAAACGCGCCACTTTTGCCTGCACTCCAGGCCTGGATCGCCCTTTGATGTATGTGGCTGCCGGACTTCTGGCCTGCGGCGATTATGTTGATGGGCCGTACCCGGCGACCCTCGAAGGCGCCGTACGAAGCGGCGCCGCGGCGGCGGCGATCAATGTCGCGCCCTGAAATTCAATTTAAGTCCAAGTTAGTAAAGATTACTTCAGACACGCACTTCTTATAAGGCATTAGCCTACGCATCGTGCATTGATGCATGAGAAGTAAAGAATGAGCGAAGCCCTCCAACGCAATGCCATCCACGTCGCGCATTCGGAATCTCTGTCGCAGGGCGATCCAGCACGCATCAACGTGTGCGTTCTGGACAGTCACGCGGCAGTTCGTTTCGGCTTGGAGTGCCGGTTTCGCAGCGAATGCGATGTCAATTGGCTGGGGGCCGCATCCGATTCAAAAGAACTGACGTCGATGCTCCGAAATGTTCTATGCGACGTCATCGTCGTCGAATACCGACTTGAAGGCATGGAAAACGACGGGTGGAATCTCATACGGTATATCCGCCGCGCATTCCCCAAAATGAGTCTGCTCGTCTACGCCGGCTATATGAGCGCTGCCACGATTTCGTTCATCTATCGCGCTGGCGCATCCAAGGTCGTCTCGAAAAGCGCATCGATGGATGAATTGATCAATACGGTGCGTGATCTCGGCTTTGCGTCATGGCATCAGCGTTACGGCGGCCGACATCCGGAACAACTTCTCGATCTGGAAGATTTCGAGCCCGACGATTACGAGGTCGATGCGCTTCCAGAAAGCGATCCACCCGACTCGATGCTGACATTCGAGGGCGCGCGCCTTTCTGCGCGCGAACGTGAAGTGCTGCGCTGTTTGCTGCAAGGCATGTCCGTCAGCCAGATCAGCGTCAAGTTTGTTCGCAGCATCAAGACCATCAGCTCGCAGAAGCAGTCGGCCTTTCGAAAATTAAGCGTCGGCAGCGATCAGGATCTTTTCAAGCTGCAGCAGTCTTTTCAACTGCTGTAACTAAATTCTTCTGTTGTCCAGTCGACCCGGGCAATCACCTCTGTACGGTAATTCGGGCTCAACTCGGGATATGACAGCGTCGGGAGAAATCTTTTCATCAACGCCGCGCCCTGCCAGAGCGGACGACGGATATCCTGCGCAACCACCACGACCGCGCGTGGCTGCAGTTCGTCGTTTGGATAAATATGGACAAGGATGGCGTTGTAGATTTGATCCAGTTCGCTTGCCGGCAATTCGATATAGGCACCCATGATCGATTGACGCAGGCTTCCACGCAGCGCGTCCTCCAATGCCGAGTGCAGCAAGCACAACTTGACGGTTCCGCCTTCGACATACTGCATCGTGATCTCATCTCGCAGAACCTGCCGCAAATGATCCACGATCACTTCCGGATCCCGGTCGTGCAGGCCTGAGGAAATCAGCGTTTCCCCAATCAGCCGAAAATTTCTTACCGGAACGCGTTCTCTTGCAAGTTGCTGCAAGACGCTGCAAAGCTTCGCAACAGGAACGCAGCGTTGGATTTCCTTGGCAAGTTCGGGCGCCTCGCTGTCGAGCCAAGCAATGAAAGCGCGCATTTCCTGCATCCCAAGGAATTGAGCGCCGTGCTCGAAAAGCGTCGCGCGCACCCGTTCCGCAAAAAAAGTCTCGAAATCGCAGCTCACCAAGCCCCGCTCGATCAGCGCATCCCGGTTGGCGGCCGGCGTCCAGAACCATCCCTCCTCCCTGAGCGCAACGGCAGGTATGGCGCTATTTTCGGTCAGTGCAGCCGGCAGGTCGATGAGTTCTCCACGTGGGAGACGCCAAGCCACTTGTCCAGGGCGAAAACTGACGCGCAGTTGAGGTGTTTCATAGACGCACAGATGCAGCTCGTCGACCGGGACCAGATCACTGTACTGGAAAACCAGCGGTGGCAGCGTGACGCCGTATTCGGCGACGATCGCATTGCGGATCTGACGGGTGCTTGCAATCAGAGGTTGGAAGGCGGCGTCGTTTTCATAGCAGATGGCAGCGCGCAACACCAACGGAATGTTGGGGGTGATTCGCCGCAAATCCTTCAATCCGTCCTTTGAAAGCTGCTGGTCGGTGACCATGCCCGCGGTTTTGCGTCGAGTGCGGAACGACTGCATGAAGGCGATACCTGCGATGGATGCAGAAATTGCAAGAAACAGAATTGCAGGAAGGCCAGGAATCAGGCTCATGGCCGCAATGATCACCGCCGCGAAATACCATGCCTTGGGTTCTGCCAGCAGCTGACGCGTCATTTCGTCCCCGATGGTCCCACCGCCTTCTTCCTCGTCGCCGGTGATCGCCGGCGTCACTCGTGCAATCAACAGACCGCAGGACAGCGCGATCAGCAGCGCGGGAATCTGCGCGATCAGCCCGTCACCGACGGTCAGGATCGTGAAAGTCTGGATGGCCGTGCTCGCACTCATGCCCTGCTGAAGCATCCCGACTGCGAACCCACCGAACATGTTGATGGCAACGATGATCAGCCCCGCAACCGCATCGCCCTTGACGAACTTCATCGCACCGTCCATTGCGCCGAACAGCTGGCTCTCGCTGGAAAGTTCGTTACGCCGTTTTCGCGCTTCCGCAGCGTCGAGGAAACCTGCCCGAACGTCGCCGTCGATCGACAGTTGCTTGCCCGGCAACGAATCGAGGGAAAAACGCGCTGCCACTTCGGCAATCCGCTCCGCGCCCTTGGTCACGACCAGAAACTGCACGACCGTCAAGATCAGAAACATGACAAAACCAACGACCGCGTTGCCGCCGACTACGAACTTCCCGAAGGCTTCGACGATGTGCCCGGCGTTGGCTTCAAGCAAAACCAGCCGGGTTGTCGAGATGCTGATTGCCAGGCGGAACGCCGTGATGATCAGCAGCAGCGTCGGGAATGTCGACAGCGACAATGGATTCGGAACATACGTGACGATCGCCACAAGGAGAATGGATATTGCGAAGTTGAAGGCGATTGCCGCGTCCACGAAAGACTGCGGCAAAGGCACGATCATCATCATCACGACCAGCATGACCAGGCTTGCAGCAAGCAGGTCGGGACGTCCGCGCAACATGCCGAGCAGACGTTCGGAACGCGTGCGCTTGGTGGCATCCTTGCTCACGGACTGAAGCCGCTCGAAGGACCATTTTTTCATTCGGTCTTTCATGGCATCAGGTTCTGGAACCCGCGCCTTTGCCCATGTCGGGCTCAAGAATGGCCTGTCGACGCAACATTTCGATGAGCTGGTCCTTCAGCTTGGGATCTTTCCAGAGCGTCGGGGGCAGATTTCGCATCACATCGATGAATTCGTTTCGCGCACGCGCGGCACGCTCGGCGTGCGCCTTCGAGACGACGTCCTCGTCCAGGAAAGCCGGTACCAGCTTGACTGCGGCGCTGCTGGTCGTGAGCTGAAGCAACAGCTTGATCATGCGCACTGTCGCGAGCTCGCCTCCCGAACCTTCACGATCGCCCCCCTTTTTGTCCGCCTCTTTTCTAGGTTCTTCCGGAATCGGCACAGGCGCTGTTTTAGGTCGACGCAAAAACGCGTTGCAGGTCTGGATCAGCGCCACGATGTGGCGGATCGTGACCATGCTGCTGAGCAGCAGAATCTGCAGCTTGTCGGGTGGAATCGAAGCGCGAGGCGCATTCATGTCGTCTGCCAGCGCGCGCATCATGGAAAGCGCACCTGCTTCAAAGTGAAGCGTGCCGAACCGCTGAAGTAGCGATTCATAAGCCTCGAGCACGGGCGCATTGGCCGTCGTGACCGACATGTACATGTTGCGCAGCCAGGCCTTGTCGATTTGCGACCGACCGCCGGCTGCCAATGCCGCCGCAGTGTTGAGCGCGGCGCCGATTGCCGTACCCAGGATATCTTGGAGATGCTCAAGTTCCCGCTGGATAACCTGGGCAAGCGCAGGATCGCTATCGGAAAGATCCAGCGCGGCGCGGGTACCGATCAACTGCAACGTCGCCGGGTCCAGCGCATGCGTGTCTGCAAAGCCCGAAAGCGTACCTCCGCCTTTTACATGGGCAGAGGCTTCTTCCGACAGCGCCTGAGGATCAGTATTCTCATCTCCAAGCGACTTGACCACGCGCCGCAACTGAGAAGGTCGGGCGGCAATCTGTGCCAGCATTCCCTGCAGGTTGCCGGTCTCGGCTCCCGTCCGTATCTGGCGGCTGGGATCAGGTCGGCGAAATACGGGCGTTTTTATCTGGTCGGCATCGTTGGGAACGCTCGCCGGCGCGGATGGCGCAGTGGGCATCGCGCGCTGCATGGCCGATGCGGGTCGAATTTCCATGCGATCGATTAAAGGTAGCGACAGCCTGTGACGGTTGAGTCCCGAAGAAGAGTCAAAATTGAATGTCGCCGGATTTAAATGCTGAACTGAGAGGGGAGATACCCATTTTCTTTGCGGCCTCGGGATCGACAAGTGTCAGAATTTTCTCCATTGTGGATGTTTGACTTTCCTGGCTGGAATCCATGCCACCCAAAAGATCGCCAACCTGAGCCATCTTTTGACGATCGCCGCCAGGGCTTTGTACTGCCTCTTGCAGCTTCTCCATGTTTTTATCGACGTCTTCCCCTTTGAGGATGGCAGCAACTGCTTCGCGGACGTGGACGAGCGGTGATTTATGAAAGAGCGCCGAAATAGCACCGATCACATTGCCACCCATCAAATTACCAATGACTGCACTCATTTTCTTCCCCGGTTTAAATTAGGTGTCGCTGCATTGCTCGACCATGCTAGCGGGGCAAAATTTTCTTTGACTCTCAGACTGATCCTAAAGATCTGGCACAAAGCACTTGCCTGAGCGAACGGTGTCAAATACCCGCGTGATGTGGCGCTGCTGCTTCCGTTGGTGCCGAAGCAGGCATCGCCTCCAAGCCGACAATCAGACGATAGATCGCTGCAATGGCACGATAAGCTTCACGGGGAATCGGCTCGCCGGGTTTAACACCGTACAGCGTGCGAGCAAGCCATATGTGCCGAACCACCGGAATACCGGTGTCCTTGGCCAATTCGATGAAACGCATGGCCTCCTTGTCTACAGCCATTGCACGTATTCGCGGAAGTCGACGTTCGCCGTGAACGTAACGCAGCCCGACCGCGACGTGCGTCGGGTTAACGACTAGCACATTGGCGCCCTGCAAGCCACCTCCCCCATCATCAGAACCGGACATCAACTCTTCTGCAAAAGCGCGAACGTTCTGCTTGCTTTCAGGACTGCCTTCCATTTTTTTATGTTCGTCTTTCAGATCCTGCATCGACATCTTGAGATCTTTCAACATCAATCGTCGCTGGATCCAAAAGTCGCCGATGCTCATCACTAGCAGAATAATGAGGGTCTTCCTGACAGCACCCAACGCCTCCTTTCCGATTAGGGCAGCAACCTCCTCGATTCCCGAAGGCACAGCCATCGGCAATTGCCGAACGACGTCCTTAACAGCAAACCAGAGTACTGCTGAGATAACCACTGCCTTGATGACATTGGTCCCCAGATCGACGAGCGTTTTCATTGCAAATACTTTTTTGAAGTATTTATCGGGCAACAGGCCGTCAAGCTTGAATTCAATAGGCGATTTCTTGATAACCGGACCCCCAGTCTGCACCCACGACATCGCAATGAACACCGCGACCGACACACAGCCGATCACCATCGACAACGCAACCGAAGCGCCGATCCACATGAAGATATTGTCGGCACGAAAACCGCGATGTTGTTCAACGCTGGCCAATTGCGAAATGAAGTCGGTGAAGTAGGCGAAAATAAAGCCATCGAATTGCATCGTCATGACGCGGCAAACTTCGAACGCGACGACGCAGACTGCCGACTTCATCAGGTCTTGACTGATGGCAACGTTGCCATCGTCCCGCGCTTCCTCGACTTTGTGATCAGTCGCATCGAAGGTTTTTTCACCTGACATGGAGCACGATCCGGGCGCGTTCGACCAAGCTGCGGTAATGACCAAGACTTTCCGCCATCCAGAATTCGCCGATCGTTCCCACCAGCATCAGCAGGACGCCCAAACCGACCAATGACTTCACAGGCATCGCAAGCTGGAAGGCCTGTAGGTGCGGCGCGTAAAGACTCATCAACGACATACCGGCCTCGATCATCAGCATGATGGCCATCAACGGGGCGAAATACAGCACCGCGCCTTTGGCCATCGCATTGAACGAAAGAATAAGCATGTCGAGGTCTGCAAGACCAGCATTGGGTGTCAGCGACTCTGGCGGCCACAGCCGGGCGACGAGCACGAGGAATTCGAATACCCACGTCAGCGCGCCACTGGCAAAAAGGGCGAGCACTGCAGCGTATTGGAGCAGGAGCGCCATCGTGCTCGGCGAAGTAAGCAACGGATTGAAGGTCTGTCCGGTCATTGCGCCTCGGTGGTTATCGAACATCGCGCCGACCGACTCGGCCACCCACACCGGAATTGACAGCAAGATGCCGAGGAAAAGCCCGACTGCACCCTCTTTGGCCATCAGCATGGCGATCCTGAATTGCGTTGCATCTTCCAACGCCAGATCGGGCGCATGAAATGCTACCGGCCAAAGCCATGCGGCAAGAATCGTCGCGACGATTACACGCAATCCGCGCGAGTTTCCGACGAGGCCAAAAACGTGCGCGATACCGAGCATCACCGTGCATCGCGCCCAGAGGCAGCAAAAAATGATGGTGGCCTCGACCGGCCACCGGAACGCGCTTTCGATCATTTCTGCTAACTCACGCCGCCTGCGAGTGCGCGAAGAAGATGTGCCCAGCCATCGACTGCCACGAACAACAACAGTTTGAGCGGCGTTGCGAAAGTCATTGGCGCCACCATCTGCATGCCGAGTGCCAACAGGATGTTGGACACCACGATGTCGATGATGATGAACGGCACATAGATCAGGAAACTGATCTCGAAAGCTGTTTTCAATTCGGAAATGACAAATGCGGGAATCAATATCACCGGATGGTCGGGGGTGATCTTCGATTGGAGTGCCGGCGGCCAGTTGCGCTTTGCGATGTCGACAAATGTCTCCTGCGCCGAGGTTTCGGTATTACGCAAAAGAAAGGCTTTCCACGGCTTTGCGACGCGTTGCGCGGCTTCGAATTTTTCTTCGACCGACTTTCCGATGAAGTCCCGGTCCTGATAACGCTCGGCCATCTCGTAGCCGACCGGCGCCATCACGAATCCGGTAAGCGCCAGCGCCATGCCGTAGATCGCAATCTGTGGCGGCACCTGCTGCACACCGATGGCGTTGCGCACCACGACCAGCACCAAAGAGAATTTCAGAAACGAGGTACTCGCAACGCAAATGAGCGGCAGCGATCCCATCACCGTTAGCAGGAGGATCAGGCTGATCGGATCGCTGCCGACCGAGGTCGGATTCACAAAACCCCCAGCTGCGTGACCTGAATACCGAGTTGTCCGTCGATATCGACCAACCGGCCGCCGGCAAGATGCCGGCCCTCCTCCGTGCGCAGAACCACCTCGCCGAGCGCATGCCGTTCGATTTCTAGCAGCATTCCGGGCGCCAGTGCGCGCAGTGTGGCCACGGTGAGCCGCAGAAGGCCGACCTCCGCCGCGAGCGTCACAGGCATGGTGTCGAGAAGCTCTGTCAGATCATTCCCGAGCAGGTCGGATGACGCCGTCTCGGTCTCCACGGCTACATCGCCTGCTGGGAGTACGAGCGTTTCGTTCGTCGAAGATGACATCGGGTTCATGGCAAGATTTCTCGGTGGAGCTGTGAAGGCCTCAAGGGCGAAGGGCAAAGGGGAGTCGACGCGTGCAGACGACGCGGCGGAGTCGACGGACGTGATTGAGAACAACCGGCTTTGCCCCTGTCCGGTGCAGTGAACGCCGATCGCAAGACCGGCAATGGCGAACGTGCCTGTGCCGTCGGCACCGAGCCACAGAGGCATGCGAACGATGTCACCCGTGCGCAGCAGAGCCAGTTCGCTGCGCAACGCCCGCGTACATCCGAGCGAGAAACTGATCTGCAACGGGATCGCCGACGCCTGCAATGCGCCGGGGCCTGCGGCAACGGTCGGCACGGCAAAGCACATGAGCGCGTCCCACACGCGCGCTGGGGCCCACGCCTCGCAGTAGCAGGAAATGTCGTCGCTGCGCACATGCAGCCGCTGGCGTACGAGCGCGTCGTGACGTGCGGCCCGCACCTTGGAAACCGAGGCCAGTATTCGATACACCGGAGAAAGACTGGGCGCTTGGAGCCGTGCAAGCGAAAAATCCAGGTCGGCCAATGGGGCCGGAAGTCTGGTCAGGGCCACCGCAGCGCGCATGCGCTCCTTGGCAGAGCCGCCGCCGACCGGCCACGGCACCCCGCCGAGCAGACAGAGCAGCGCCAAACCGCCGATGCCCAGGATCAGCTGCCCTTCCCTGCCCTCCAGAACGGTTCCCCGCATCGCATCGGCCACCTTCTCGGACTCGGCATGCGAGGCGAACAGTGCCGGCGTCAAGATCTCGAGGTAAGTCACGCGCGCCGGCGTATCCAGCGCAATGCGACAGCCGTGCCCGATGGTGCGCGACAAGCGCGCTGCGTCGGCCGAGACATGCGTTCGTGGCCATGGGGCTTTCTGCGTTGCGCCGAGGCGGGACGCATCGCCGTGGGGCGCCCGGCCGTCACGCATCAAGCGTCCACCGAGAGTTCGGGGCCGCGACCGTCGCCGTCTGTCATGGCGCCGCGCAACGCCGGCATCGCTTCACGCAGGCGCGCACGCAGCCCGTCGTCGTCGGTGCTGAGCGTCATTGCGCCGACGCCACCGTGCCCGGCGTTCGACTGCTGGACATGCACGACGCCCACACGTGCATGGTGAATCGTGTAGCTGGAGACAATGGCGTCCGCCTCCGGCACGTGGACGTTCCTGGAACGCACGCTGGCTTCGCCCGGCGATGTCGCAGCGGCAAATGCCGTCGCCGCTGGCGACCCGACACCTCCAGCACCACCGACGCCGCCGATGCTCGAGGTTCCTTCATCTGCGTTCGATGCATCAGCGCGCTCACCCGGTTGCGTCGGGAGAAGGGCTTCAAATTGCGCGAGCAACGCTTCATCGACGTCATATGGTGCCGTTTCGTCAACGGCGCGCCGGTCCGTCTGCGCGAAGTCGGGCGTGATCCAGGCGGCTGCGTTCACGGAGAAGTCTTGCATTCCGAAATCCTTTCGTAGTCGAGCGCGCAGGTGTGCGCCGCGACCTTCTGTTCCTGGAGCTCCTGCTCGATGCGCTCGACCATCACGGCAAGGCGATCCTGCTGGCGGTAGTACCGCTCGACGTCGAATCGCGCGCGTTCGGCGGCATCGTTCATCAGATGAATGACTCGAAGCTCGGTCGCTCCGGCCTGCACGATCACGTCGATCTCGCTGTGCCGCAGGCGCAACTCCGCCTGTGCGGCCACGATCGCCTGACCGGCTTCGATCAGCCGCCGCTCGCAGGCAGTGAGTCGCAGTTGCACCTCGGCCACCTCCTCGAACGCCCGGTCGCGCCGCAGAAGTCTCAGCGAGGTCAACGCGCGCACCTGCGTCGTCTGCAGCCGCTCGGCCGCCGTCCGCGACGGTGGCGGACGATCGTCCCGGAAGACGTGATGCTTACGCGACGAGGCCATGCAACTGCGCCACGGTGGCGTCGAAATCGGCACGAACGCCGAGATCCTGTTGAAGAAACTCCTTGATCGCGGGCTCGGCCTGGACCGCCGCGTCGTCTTCCGCAACGCGACCCGGCTTGTACTCGCCGACCTTGATCAGGAAATCGAGCGCTTCGTGGCGCGCCATTGCCTTGCGCACCTTGCGCGCCGACCCCGATTGCCCCGGCACGACCACGCTGCCCATCGTCCGGCTGAGACTTCGCAGCACGTCGATGGCCGGATAGTGACCCGCCTCGGCCAGCTTGCGCGACAGGACGATGTGACCGTCAAGAAGTGAACGGGTCTCGTCGGCCACCGGGTCGGCTTCCAGATCCTGCTCCGATAGCACGGTGTAGATCGCGGTGATGCAACCGTCAGTGAAGTTCCCCGCGCGTTCCACGAGCCGAGGCAGGCTGGTGTAGAACGACGGCGGAAACCCGCCACGACCCGGCGGCTCGCCTGCGGCAATGCCGATTTCCCGCTGCGCGCGCGCATACCGCGTCAACGAATCGATCAGCAGCAGGACGCTGTTTCCGCCTGCGGCCAGCGCTTCGGCGACCGTCGTGGCGGTCGCCGCGGCGCGTGCCCGCTCCAGCGAACTGCGGTCGCTGCTGGCGGCAACGATGATCAACCGCGCAGCGAGCGGCGAAGACTGCATTTCGTGCGCGAACTCCTGCAGTTCTCGTCCTCGTTCGCCGATCAGGCCGAAGACGACGTAATCGGCGGCACATCCTTGCGCGATGGCGCTCAGCAACGTCGTCTTCCCGCAACCGGGCCCAGCAAAGATGCCGACGCGCTGACCCTTACCGATGGTCATCAGGCCGTCGACTGCGCGCACGCCGGTCGTGAAAGCCTCGGAGATCGGCTTGCGGTCGAGTGCGCCATGGATGCCCTGGAGCACGCGGCGCGACCCGACCGACGGCGCGCCGAGCGCAAATGCGCCGACCCGGCCTGTCAATGAGCGTCCGTAGGCATCGAGCACATCGCCGCACAGATGCGGTCCGGCAGCGACGAAATGCTCCGTGGCGACGACCCTGACGCGATCTCCAGGCCCGACGTTCTGCAACGAGCCCATCGCGGTCAACCGCACGCCTTCGGCTGAAAAACCAACGACTTCGGCAAGCAGGCTTTCGCTGGTCATACCCGTCCGCTCGATGACGCACAACATGCCCAGGCGTCCGAGCGGCAGACGTGCCATCACGTCCGTGCCGACCACTTCGTAAACGCTACCGATGATGCTCAGGCCGGCACTGGCCCGCAGCCCAGGCAGACGCTCGTTGACCCAGATGGCCGCAGCCGCGGCGACGTGACGCGCAGCATCGGTCATTGCGGCGCCCCCGGTGGCTTGCTGGCGCCCAGGCACTGGGTGGCCTTGCTGACGTTGTCGGCTGCCAGGAGAATTGCACAGCTCCCTTCGATGCCGGACAGCGTGAAACCCATCAGCGCGCTGCCGACGTAGAGCTGGCTGCCGTCGCGCAACAACAGGTTCGGCGTCGCGCCGCCCACGATGGCCACGATATCCAGCGCGGGACCGGGAGCGGCTTCGTTGGTCGTCTCGAAACGAAAACGTGTCTTGCGATAGGTTGCCCGCGCGCGCTCCACGACACGCTCGAATTCTTCCTGGCGACTGGCCGGTACGGTACCGATGACGTGCACGATGCCGCGGTCAACCGTTGCCTGCAGCGTGGTGAGGCCTCGGCTTTCCATTTCGAACTGCAGTTCGGACGCGACCTGCGACGCAGTCAATCCTGCCGCCTTGGGCACTGCGCTCTGGACCAGAACCTTGCTCTGGTTCTGCCTCTGGAAAAACATCAGCGCAGCAATGCCGATCAGCGCGATAAGGCCCAGGCCCATGACACCTTGAAAGATGCGCAGCTTCAGGGTCGGCGCACGGCGAACTTGTCGGCGCTTCCGTCCGATCCTGGGCAACTTCGCAGGATCGACCTTGGGCAGGAGCGCGTAATCCCACGGTGCATCGCTGTTGCAATACTGTAGCGTGACGCCCGAGACGATAAAGACATCGCCAAGTGCGATTTGGGCCTCCCGCACGATGGGCGGTTCGTCCGTCGACGGTTCGGCGCCCGGCGCCGGCGTATTCAGCCATCGCACGATCAGCGGCCCGCCGGGCATCAGCGGGCATTCGAGCTCGGCTTCCTGCTCGCTGACCAGCGGATCGAGCAGTACGAGGTCGTTCTCAGGCGAGCAGCCCACGCTCAGGCGCGACTCGATCGGAATCGCGGCGCCGCGACTGAGCCCGTTGAGCACCCGAACCTCTTCGAGCGTCAAAGTGATGGGGAGCCCAGGATCGAACAAGGTCATGGCCTACTTCACGGAGATGGTCTGGATGCTGTCGAACACTTGCTGCGAAAACTGGATCACCTGCGCCGACATCCACGACCAACTCATAGCCAGCACCAGCACGGCCACAACCAGCTTAGCGACGATCGGAAGGGTTTGGTCCTGCAGCTGGAAAGCGGCCTGCACCAACGAAACCAGCATGCCGACGACAAGCACTGCAAGCAGCACTGGCGCCGACAGCAGCGTGGCCAGCAACAACCCGGTTTTGAAGAGGTAGAGCGAGCTTTCCATGGAGGTTCAGCGGGCGTAGGTGTCCGACACGACGGGCATCGGCGCGCCGCGGGAATATGTCCTTCCGGGTGCCAGCAACAAACTTCGAGCCTGCACCGGAGCGGATGAACTCGAAACGGCAGGTGGCGGCATGCGGGAAATGCTGGGTGCAGTCGATTGCCTCCGTACCGGCGGCGGTAGGGGTGTGCGCGCCGATGCCGACGCTGCGCATGCAGGCGCCTTGTCACCGACCGCAGGCGCGAGCGCCGCAGCTGCTGCCAGTTGGCGCGACGCATCGTCACGCGACCAGCGGTGGGTGGACAGCATCACCATTCGCGATCTGGCCGCCTTCATGTCGTTGCCGCTCCAGGCCAACCCGTCGACCAACAGCAGGACGTCGTCCTCGGCCAACTCGATCGACATGCGCGTCTCCGTCAGCCGCTTGGACACGAGCTCGCCGCGGTCGAGCGGGTTGTCGCGGCTATCGGTCAGCTCGAAGCGCAACTCGACGCGCTGATCGGAGGTAGCGCGAGCGGAGCCCTCGAGCTTCAATCCGATCGTTCGGGCCTTTCCGGCCTGGTCCTCGGGCAGAGCGACAAGCTTCGAGAAAAGGGAGTACCAGAACGGTGTACTCATCGTCGGATAGATCAGGTCGTCGGCAAAATTGAACCCGAACGCGTCGTTTTCCTTGAAGACGACAGACTGGGAAAGCAGCGAGATGTCCTGCTTGCACTGTCGCGCGGCCCTCAATGCTGGATATAACGCCTCGATCGCACTGCGCGAGACGATGACAGACGATGCAAGCGGGCCTGGTCGCGGTGCTCTCGTGATATCGGACAGCAAGACGCCCATCGCATCAGTGTCGATTTCAAGTACCACCGCGTTAAGCCCGAACTGTAGAGTGGGTACATCCAACTCGGCGATAAGACGCTCGTACTCGGGACGTTTTGAAGCACGGTCACGCACCAGAATCATGTTGAGACGTGCATCGGCAACGATGCTGGGCGGCTCGTCCTTGTCATCAGCCGTATTCGAAAGGCGCTCACTGCGAGGCTGCTCGCTCGTCGTGGAGCCGGCGCCCTGCGAAAGCCTGCGGTTTGGTTGCCCGGAACCCGGGTTATTCAGATCGGCTGCAAGCGAGCGCATGCGAACAGGAAATGCAGGAATCGACGGCTCGACGACCTGAGCGTCGTCCTCCGCGCCAATGTCGACCTGCCCACGCCGTTGAACGGAAGCGGTGCTCTGCGAGCTCGCGCTAGACGCATTTGCTTGTGCTGCTGAACTCTTTCGGTGCTTGCCCAGGATCGACGGAACGTCCAGCCCGTTCGGGCCGCCGTACAGAGCCGCACCCAACGGACTAACTCCTCCATAAATCTTTCCGAGCAGCGAGGCAACACCTTGAATCTGCGCACCGCCTCCGGGAGCCGAAACATCGACTGCACTTGCATACTTCAACCTGAACGTCATTGTTTGCATAGGTGCGACAGGGTCGGGCACCTTAGGTTTGACCAACTTGACATTCGCTGCATGCAGCTTGACCAGCCTGATATACCCCGGTGGTCCGATGACGGTGACTTCGTCACGCGAAGCCATCTCCACCCAACCAAACTTGTCTTCTAGAAGGCGCAGACCGCCAAGATAACTGCGCAACTCGCCGACTTGGTCAGCAGGTGCGGGAAGACGCACTTCCTCGACTTCGCTCTCGCGCGCGACATACAGTCGGTTGCGAAAGACGAACCAATTGAGCCCATTGTTGACAGCTATTTTGTTCAGTAGCCCCTCGACCGTGGTCGCCTCTCCGGCACTGGAGATGCTGCCCTGCACATCGCGAGTCATCTCGATGCTCAGACCCATCGTCTTCTGCAGATCGGCGAGCACATCGCGCACTCTGGCCTCGCCAGGCGCAAGTGCATAGTTCGTCGTCTTCCAAGCAGTCGGCATGACGGCATGTACAGGAACGGTGAGGAGGGCGAGCGTGATTGCAACGCACGCGGGAACAGTCAAACGTCGCGAAAGTAAAGCCGATTCGTGATTGGAAAGGCTTGGGGCAAAAGCTTTGCTCATGTCGATGACAAGATGCTCTTGGCCATCTGATGCTGCATGCGATGCAATTCATTGCGTGACCACACGGTGAGCTGAGCGTCTCTTCCAGCATGGTAAAGCTGGGCCCAATCAGCATTGCTGGTTATGTCCAGGTTCTCCAAAGCATCATCGTGCCGTTCAATCGCAGCCTCAGCTCTCCGCTCAAGGGTCTGCAATGTCGTCATGCGTGTGGATGTAGGTCTGATCACGGATGCACTTCGCTTTCTGTAGTGGATGAAACACCGGAAATTTGCTGTTGACGGGAAACCTGCAGATGGGGTGCCAGCGGCAACGCGGAGCTCAACGCCGTTTTCCAATCGGCGAGCAGTTGCAGCAAAGCGTTGGTCCCGTCCACTCGGACCTCGCCTTGCGCGTCGCGAAATATCAGTTCGCCCCGCCTGACAGCTTCATCGGTCTGCGTTTGCATGGCGCCCAATGACGCCGACGCAGCATCGACGGCGTCGAAGTCGAGGGAATGGCAAAGCACATGCGACCGCATCTCGGCACGCAGCAGCCGAACGGCGATTTCCACCGACGCCTGTATCGGCAAGGCCGGCATCCGCTCGAAGATGGCCGTAATCACGGCTTCGGCAATCTGTCCTGTCGTGCGACACAGAAGATCGATGGCCTGCGCGGTCCTCGATTCGAAGAGCGCCGCCTGATCCGCATACCAGGCAGATTGCGCGGTTGCTGAATCGACGCGCGCCTGTGCAACGTATGCAGCTGCCTGCGCATGCGCCTCGGCCACAATCTCATCCGCTCGAATCCAGGCTTGCATGACCAGCTGGCGGCCTTGGCCTGCTGTCGCAATATCAGCCGAACGGATGACGCTGAACGCCAGCGCCGGGCCCGGCGATTCGATCATCTCGTGCAACTCGACGCGTGGAAAAACGCTCATGCCACACCCATCGAGACGCGCGCATAACCGACGAGCCGCGTGGCCTGCGCCGGGGTGATCTGTCGCCTGATCTGAGCGCAGACTTCATCATCCGCCGGCTGCGAACGGGCCAGCTGCAACCGGATCGTTGTACGACAGGGCTCCTCGAACAGTTCGGACGCCAGCCACGCGGCTGCAGCAGGGTGGGCGGGCGGACTGATTGGAGCGTTTGCAAGTACGGCCAGACCAATCTGCCTTGCCCTCCGCAGATGGACCGCACCCAGCACCGAGCCGGCAACACCATTGCGCCAGAGCGCTTCCGCCAGCCACCAGGCCGAAGCAACTAGCGCCACCGCGTGCGCCGGCCATCCGTCCGAAAGCAAATCCACGACCTCCGGTTCGAGACACGCAAAATCGCCGCTTGCAGCTGCTTCTTCGGCGTGCATCAGACGCCAGGTAGGCGACGTGAAACGAAAATCCGTTCCGAACCAGCTGTCGTCGATCGCGCCTGGAGCGGAACTGGTACGGCGAGGTGTCGTCATCACGCGCTCAGTACTGCGAGAGTTCGAGCTCATCGGACATGTCCATCGGCGGCATGAACTGTCTGCGCATGATGAAGCCGCAGATCATGAGCGCCGTGATGATTCCAAAGACGTAGGGCCAGCCGCCGAACAGCTGACGCTCCTCCGTTGCAGGCATGGACGAAGAAGATGAGGACGAAGAAGACGACTTGGAAGCCATAGTGATGGAATCTTCGGAACTGCCACCGCTGGATTCATCTTTCGCATCCGGCCGGAAAACAGGAACGAAACTGATGCTGATCTGGCGCGGATCTGCATCGACGAGACCGGGAACGCTGGAAGCCACGAGCCGGCGGATCTTGTGTGTCAGCATGTCGGTTTCCAGACCGTCGAGATGTCTGATGAGTACCGCTGCTGAAGGCGTCTCCGCGAACCGCCCGTTGCGCCGCTCGGGAATGACCACATTGACCCGCGCGCTGACGACGCCGTCGATGTCCGCCAGCATGGCTTCGATCTGCTGCGAAACCGCGAACGTCATCCGCGCCCGCTCTTCGAGCGGCGATGAAATAAGGCCGTCCTTGGGAAAGATGGCTCCAAAAGATTTGTAGTCAGTCCGCGGAAGTCCGGCTCGGGACGACAGCCGCGCTGCACGTGCAAGTTCAGTCGACGGAACGAAGACCGTCACGCCATCGCGCTCGACTGTCTTGCCGGCCGCGATTTCGTACCGGTCGAGAAATGACACCAGGCGGTTCGCCTCGGTTTCGCTCAGGCCCCGATGCAAAGGAGAAGTTGCAGAGTCGCAGCCGGTCAGCCCGAAAAGGGAAATCAAGACACAGAGAATTGCTCCCATCCCCAGCAACCGGTGAATGAAGCGATTCAGAAACGTGCGCAATGACGTGCCAGAAACAGGTGCTGCAACGCAGCTAGCGACGATCTTCATAACGTCGATTACTGCAAGTTCGTCAGTCGATCGACGGCCTGACCTACCTTGCTGGCCAATTTGTTCAGCACGAGCGTCTGGAGATTGAAGCGTGCCATGGCGGCAGTCGCGTCGTACATGCGCGAAATGTCGCCGGTCTTTGCAACGTCGAGGATGGCGCTTTCTGCTGCTTTCCCGGATTTGTCGACGCCTTTGAGCATTCCCATTACGCTGCCCGAAGACTCGGTAGCGGAGCTGCCCTCGACCATCGTGTGAAATTCGTCGCCCTCTAAAGAGGGTGCTTCTGGTGCTGAAAGCGCAGACGCCCCCTGACCCGCTTCTGCTGCGGATGCAGGTGCGCTCGGGCGCAAGGCGTCGATTGAGGGAGATGAGAACGACATGGCAGAAAACTCGGAATCTTCAGAACCAGCCAGCTGTCGCGGTATTGAGGTTCATATGCTGCGTGCTCAAATGCGGATAACGCGACGACGAACTGGAAGATGTTCCCGAAAGCAACGACTTCAGGAAATCTGAATTGAATCCGCCCAACAGCTTTTGAATTTGCTGCATGAACTGATTCATAAGCATTTCATCGGAATCCTGTGCCGCCTCCCCCGTACAGTCATCGGCCATTTCGCTTTCCGCTCTATTGATGCTCTCTTGAGTAACCTTGCTCATTCCGCCGAATTGATTGGCTTCGTAGAACTTGCCGTTCTTGGCCATGTTCAAAACGTTTCCATCGTCGACCATATCGTCCATCAGTGGACCGTAGCCTTCATCAGTCTTCATCTTTCCCTTGCCGGACATCATGTCGCTCATAAGCACGCCTTTGTCGCCGTTAGTAACCATCACGTCAGAAAGCATGGTGGTATCAGTCCCGTTGGTCGACGGCTTCATGTTCATGGTGATTACCGTCTTATCCGGCAGAGTAAAGGTCGTCCGACTTTTTACGTCGAAGGCGCGCTTTGTCTTGCCATCCTTGTCCGTCTGGTCGACATGCGGGTCGCCCCACACAGTTGTCTTTTTTCCATCGGGATCAACGATTTCGAGTTTTCCGCCATCAGCGCTGCTTTGACCAAAACCTGTGATCTTGTAACCACCCGGTGTCGTGATTTCGGTCGACTCTTCGCCTTCTTTGACCGACATCTCTCTTTCCGATGCCTTGCCGGTCCACAGATCATGGCAAGCACCCCGGACGCTCCCGTTGGTGACGGTCGTGGTGCTTGTGGTACTCATACTTTGAAAATGACCCATCGGCAACTGAGCAAATTGCTTTTGATGAAGGCCCGGATTATTGATAGACATGATTTTTAAGATGATTTGAAACAATTGAGAAATGCAGACTAGAAATTGAAGGCCCCTGCAAGTTTCGAGGCTCCCTCCAAGCGAGCCTTCATTGCGTCTCCGGCATTTTTCTTCATCTGGGAATTGGCTTCGTCGTCCATTTTCATTTCCATGGATTCAGTTACCATTTGCTCGTTTTTCATTCCTTTGAGTTGCAGCCGAAGATCGGCGGCATTACCCGCTGCCTTGGCCGCCTTATCTACTCCGAGACCTGCTAACGCCATTTCAGACTCCAAAGTTGATTTCTAGAACTTCAGTTTTTGACAGTTGTAGAAAATGTTAATGAGCCAACACCTATATTAAAAGAATAAAAAGGCGTAGCAAAATTTAAAATATCAGAAAAATCCTAGTTTGCACGTCCTGATTGCCTTGAATAATCCATCTCATACCGAAATAAATCAGAACTGCAAGATTATCAAAACACCTAGGTCGAAGATTCTTTAATCATCTTCGAAACGGCGGACTCCCATACATGCAAAGCCCCTGAACGCTTCAAAAACCGAAAGAACTGCCCACCGAGTTAGAATCATTGTTAGCTACCACTTTATTACTATCTGGCGAAGGTGATGAAGCACCTCCCAGCAGACTGGCTGCGGCAGTGACGCCCATACCGATTGGCGTCATACTTGCAGCCGCTCCGGCCAAAGGTGCGACCGCACCCAATAGTTCCCCTACGGGTCCTGCCGCTTTTTTCAATGCATCCAAAGGGCCACTTGCACCGCCACCAGCCAGGGGAGCCGCCTTATTAAGAATTCCGCTAATTGCGCTAAATCCGCTCATGATTCTTCCTTTAAAGTAAGTTTTACCAGCCCATTGATTCCGATTGCATTGGAAATCAACTCCACGCAAATAGGTCAACCGCGTCGCATCGTATAATCGACGCAGAAAATTAGCGCTTCGGATTGATCCGAAACGCTTTTAGACAAAGTATTAATTCATTCCACTACGTGCTGTAGTGAAGTAATTCGCACTCAGTCGGGAACTGCAATTCCCAACAATTCACACAGCGCCAGGAGCGTGGTGACGGTGACGTGCGGATGCGCGTCTATCGGCCAGACGGGCGGAACGGCGTTCGCGCCCTCGCGAGCAAGCCAGACCGCTTGCATACCGGCGTTCCGCGCGCCGATCACATCGAGTTCGGCGTCGTCGCCGACATGCAGTACTGCGCTGGGCTGCACCCCGACCGAAGCGGCAGCTGCCTCGAAAATCGGCGCATGCGGCTTGGCGCTGCCGAATTCGCGCGCACTGAAGCCGGCGCGAAACCATCGATCGATGCCGGTCTGGCGAAGGTCGGCGTTTCCGTTGGAGATGGCGATCAGCGGATAGCGGGCGCTGAGCAGCTGCAGTGCCGGCAAAGCGTCGTCGTACAGCACCACCCGCTGACGCTCCGCGAAGAAGACGTCGAACGCAGATTCTGCAAGCGCTGGGTCTTCACCAGTCCGTCGCAAGGCTGTACGAATCGATTCGCGCCGCAGACCGCTCAGGTCGTGCGCCAGATCGGAGCGCTCGCGTGCCGTCGCTTCACGTAATTCGCGCAGCACGCCCGGCTTCACCAGAAGATCCGCCGTACGCGGCGCCTCACGCAACAGCCAGGCATGCAGAACCTCTTCCGCGCGTTCGATGGTGGGCCAGATGGGCCACAGCGTGTCGTCGAGGTCCAGGGAAATGGCTTCGATGCGCGAAACGTCAAGGGTCATGCAGCAGAATATCGCATGCCTCTCAATGCCCCGTCTGCCGCCGAAGAACGCACCGCCATCCTCTGGTGCAACCTCGGCTCCCCCGATGCCCCGACCGCCGAAGCGGTCCGCCCCTATCTTTCCCAATTCCTTCACGACTACCGCGTCGTCGAGATTCCGCGTGCCGTCTGGTGCCTGATCCTGCACGGGATCATCCTGCGCGTTCGGCCAGCCAAGTCCGCAGCCAAATACGCCAGCATCTGGATGCCGGAAGGCTCGCCGCTGAAGGTCTGGACAGAAAAGCAGGCAAAGCTCCTGGCCGGCTGGCTCGGCGAGCGCGGCCACCGCCTCACGGTGCGTCATGCGATGCGTTACGCGAACCCGTCGATCGCTTCACAGCTCGACGCAGCAATGGCCGAAGGCGCGACGCGCGTGCTGGTGCTTCAGGCCTATCCGCAGTATTCGGCGACCACGACCGCCAGCGTCATCGACGCCGTGACGAGCTGGACGCGCACGCAGCGTCGTCTGCCCGAACTGCGTTTCGTCAACCAGTTCCACAACGACCCTCTCTATATAGATGCGTTGGCGCAGAGCGTCGCCGCTTACTGGAAGCAGAACGGCCGTCCCGACCAGCTCGTCATGAGCTTTCATGGGATTCCGGAACGCAACATCAGGTTGGGCGACCCGTACCAGTCGCAATGCCTGGAAACCGCGCGCCTGATCGCCGAGCGGCTCGGCCTGACCGAATCTGAATTCCGCGTGACGTTCCAGTCGCGATTCGGCCGCGCCAAGTGGCTGGAGCCCTACACCGAGCCGACGCTGCGCGAAATGGGCGCGGCAGGCGTCGGTCGCGTGGACGTGATGTGCCCAGGCTTCCCGGCCGACTGTCTCGAAACGCTGGAAGAAATCTCGATGGAGGCACGCGAAGCGTTTCTTCACGCCGGCGGCAAGACCTTCAACTACATCCCTTGCCTGAACGACGACCCGGCCTGGATCACCGCACTCGCCGGCATCGCCGAGCGCCATCTCTCCGGCTGGCCGACCAAGCCGTCCTAGAAGCTGCCGAGATAGTCGAGCTTGCCGACCGGCACGCCGCTGTGGCGAAGCACGCCGTAAGCGGTGGTCACGTGGAAAAAGAAGTTGGGCAGCGCGAACTGCAGCAGATAGCGCTCTGCGGTGAAGTGCAGTTCATGGCCGCGCGTCTTGACGACGACAGGCCGGGCTTCGCTGCCGTCGAGTTCCGACCGTTCGACGGTCTTGAAGTAGTCGAGTGTCTTTGCGATACGCGCCTGCAGCTCCTCGAAGGTGGTCTCGGTGTCGGCGAAGGGCGGCGCGGTGATGCCGGCGATTCGTGCGACGGCCAGCTTCGACGCATCGCTCGCGCTCTGCACCTGCCGGGCGAGCGTGAACATGTCCGGCGCCAACCGCGCGTTGACCAGCGTGGCTGGGTCGACGTTCTCGGCCCTGGCATGCACCAGACCCTTCTCAAGCAGATGAGCCAGCTGACCCAGACCTCGCGTGAAAACCGGAACGGACAGGTCGTACATCGATAAAGCCATGGAATCTCCTTGGTTGATCCAGCGCGCGATTGTGGCGCCAATGCCGCACGCCGCTACGGCAGATGGCGTACACGCGCTTGCCAGTCCCAACGACCATCGGTACATTGCATTTTTTGAGGGCCTGCAATGTCTGTCGACACCGTTCCAAGTT
>JAQGMX010000545.1 GCA_028292145.1 Variovorax sp. | reverse complement strand
TCACGTCGGGCACCAGCTCGCGACGCAACCAGTCGACACGTGCGCCGTTGGCCTTGCCGTCGCAATACGCCTGGGCGCGGTCGATTTCGCCGGTGAAGTTGAGTGTCAGGCCGTGGTGGCGGATGCGCACCGTGTCCTCGGCCGCCCAACGCGCCGGCTTGTAATCAAGCTGCCTGAACTCCTCGGGCAGCAGCGTGGGGTCGGTTTCGACCTGGGCAATGAATGCGTTGACGCCGGCCGTAAAGGCCTCGGCCACCCGTTTGGCATCGGAGCCATAGGCCAGCCACTCGCGGTACATGTCCCCGCGGAACAGTACCGAACGCGCGGCGCGGTCGCTTTCGGCCCAGGCCGGGCCGAAGTCCTTGGCCATCTCGCCGAGGCCGCGCTTGCGCCACAGGTCCATCTGCCAGAGTCGGTCACGCGCGGCCACATAGCCTTGCAACAGGAAGGCGTCGTACGTTGTGCCTGCATAGATGTGCGAGACACCCCATTGGTCGACCAGTACCTCTGCCGACTTCTCAAGGCCGAGAATCTTCGTCTGTGTTTGTGTCTGCGGCTGCTGTCCGCCGAGCGAGCTGCAGCCGGCAGCGATCAGTGCGGCGACGAGCGGCAAGGCCAGGCGCAAGGTGCACCGCGGGGCAAAGGATCGGGGGCGGGTAGCGAATGACATTCAACTCCTTGGGATAACTGACGACGTAGGTCACCTTCATCGTATTGCGCGGAAGCGGCCCACGCTTTTCAACGCTTGTCGAAGCGATCGCCGGGCGTCAGAGGCGCATGGCGATAACTTGCAGGCGTGCGGCCGAGCTTCACAGGCGCGCCGATACCGCGGTAACCGCCTGGCAGCTCGACGACCATGTCGCGGTGCGCCGTGTGGGGATGTGCCAGCGCGGCATCCACCGACAGTATCGGCGCGGCAGGAACGCCGGCTGCCATCAGCCGGCTGACCAATGCGTTGCCGTCGAAGCTCTGCATGGCGGCTTCGAGCGTGACCTTCAGCGCATCGCGGTGTACCGAACGCTGGCCGGCCGTGGCGTAGCGCACGTCGTCGATCAGGTCCGGCACGCCGATGCACCGGCAGAACGCAGCGAACTGCGTGTCATTGCCAACGGCGACGAAGACCGGCTCGGTGCCGGTGGCGAGGGCGTCGTACGGATAGATGTTCGGATGTGCATTGCCGGTGCGGCGCGGCGCCTTTCCGTCGACGAACCAGTTGGCTGCGTGCGGATGCAGGAGCGACAGACCGCTGTCGTACAGCGCGGCTTCGACGAACTGCCCGCGTCCGCTGCGCTGGCGCTCCTGCAGCGCCAGGAGCACGCCGATCACGGCGTTGAGGCCGGTCACCATGTCGACCACCGGCAGCCCGACCCGCAGCGGCCCGCCATCGGATTCGCCGTTCACGCTCATGATGCCGGTCATGGCCTGCACCGCTGCGTCGTAGCCGGGCAGGGCACCCAGCGGGCCGTCGGACCCGAAGCCCGACACGCGGCACCACACAAGCCGCGGGAAGCGTTCAGACAGCGTTTCGTAGCCTATGCCCCAGCGCTCCATGGTGCCGGTCTTGAAGTTTTCGATCAGCACATCCGCCTCGGCCACCAGCGCCAGCAGCGCGTCGCGTCCGCCGGAGCTGCCGAGGTCGAGGTGCATCGTCCGCTTGTTGCGGTTGAGACCGTGGTAGTAAGACGCTACACCGTCCTTGAAGGGCGGCCCCCAGGCACGCGTGTCGTCGCCCTGAGGCGGCTCGACCTTGAGAACGTCGGCACCGTGGTCGCCCAGGATCTGGCCGCAATAGGGGCCGCCGAGGATGCGCGAGATGTCCAGCACACGAATGCCGGCCAATGCACCGGTCGATGAGGAAGGCAATGCGGTCATGGTTTTTCAGTCGAGCTGTGCGCCAGCTTGTTTCACTACGCCGGCCCACTTGATCGTCTGTGCCTGGATGAACTTGCCCAGCTGTTGGGGCGTGGAAGACGGCGCGGGCTCCAGGCCCTGCGATGCGAAGAGCTGCTTCACCTTCGGCGTGGCGAGCACATCGACGAAGGCCCGGTTGAGCTTCGCGATGCGATCCGGCGGCGTACCGGCCGGCGCGACGATGCCGAAGAAGACGCTCACGTCATAGCCTGGCACGCCTTGTTCGGCGACCGTCGGCACGTCCGGCAGCACCTGCGAGCGTTCGGTCGTGGTCACGCCCAGCGCGCGCAGCTTGCCGGTCTTGACATAGGGCAACGCGGTGAGCACATCCGTGAAGCTCATGTTCACCTGGCCGCCGAGCAGGTCGTTCAACGCCGGCCCGGTGCCTTTGTAGGGGATGTGCTGCAAGTCGACGCCGGCCGATGCGTTGAACAGGACGCCCGCCAAGTGCGACGACGCGCCGTTGCCCGACGAGGCATAGCTCAGCTTGCCCGGGTTCGACTTGGCATAGGCAATGAGTTCGCTTACGTTCTTCGCCGGCACGGCCGGGTTGACCACGAGGATATTTGGAAGGTGGCCGACCTGGATCACCGGCGCGAAGCTTTTCACCGGGTCGTAGTTGACCTTGCGGTAGAGGCTGGAATTGATCGCGAGCGGGCCCGAGGTGCCGAACAGCAGCGTCTGGCCGTCGGGCGCCGCCCGCGCCACGTATTCGGCTCCGATGTTGCCGCCCGCGCCGGCGCGGTTCTCCACGATCATCGGCTGGCCGAGTCGGTTCTGCATCTCCGCGGCCAGCGTGCGCGCCATCGCGTCGGTCGGGCCGCCCGGCGGGAACGGAATCACAAGCATGATGGGCTTGTCGGGAAAGGCCTCGGCATTCGCGATCGGCATCAGCGGCAGGGTGGCGGCGGCAAGTGCCAGAGTGGCAAGAAATCGCATGGTCGTGTCTCCGTTTTTTTATTGAAAGTGCTCAGGCCTCGACGGCCGCCGATGCCGGTGCCGTCCAGTCGTGCGGCACCTCCGACGCGGCCAGCGGGTCGCGCGGCAGCACGCGGTGCAGCAGCACCAATTGCGCCCACGCGATGCGCTGGGCCGAGCCGCCCCGCGCACCTTCCCATGCCATCGCGATGGCACTGGCCACGTGGTACAGCGCAGACGCGGCCTGCCGCGCGAGGCGATCGCCTCCTTCGTTGGCCGCATTCAGCGCCAGCGCTGCGGCCCGAACCATCGCGTCACGCAGTGCGGCAGCGAACGCGGGCGCGATTGCGGCGTCTTCGATCAGCGCTTCGAGGTGCGCCTGCAGCACAAGCAGCGAGCCTTCTCGCTTCACGGCGCGAATGACGTCGAGCGCGACGATGTTGCTGGTGCCTTCCCAGATCGAACCGAGGTGTGCATCGCGCAGCAGGCGCGGGTCACTCCATTCCTCGATGTAGCCGCAGCCACCACGCACCTCCATTGCATCGCCAGTCACCTTGCGGGCGTCGCGACAGGCGCGGAACTTGATGAGCGGTGTAAGGATGCGCAGCAATGGATAGGCTGCGGTTTCTCCATTGTCGGAGCGGGCCAGCGCCTGCGCCGTCTGGAAGACCATGCTGCGCGCCTGCTCGGCCGGCAGCCGCAGCTTCTGCAACTGGCGCTGCATCAGCGGCATGTCTTCCAGGCGTTTGCCGAAGGCCTGGCGTTCGCGCGCGACGTACTCCGCTTCCGCCAAGGCGCGACGCATCAGTCCCGCGGCGCGCACGCCGTTCGACAGGCGCGAGTTGTTGACCATGTCGGCCATCTGCACGAAGCCGCGGCCCTGCTCGCCCACCAGATAGGCAAGCGCACCTTCAAGGCGAATCTCGCCGCTGGCCATCGACCGCGTGCCCAACTTGTCTTTCAGACGCAGGATGCGGTAGTGGTTGGCACTGCCGTCGTCGAGTCGTCGCGGCAACAGGAAGAGCGACACGCCCTTCAGCCCCGGAAGGCCGCCGTCGACACGGGCCAGCACCATCGCGAAATCGGCGTCGGGGTTGGAGCAGAACCACTTGTCGCCGCCCAGTCGCCATTGGCCGTGCGCGTCCTGCCACGCACGGGTTTCGGTCGCGGCGATGTCCGAACCGGCGGCCTGCTCGGTCATGAACATCGCGCCCTGCGCAAGGGTATCGAAGTCGAGCGATTGGAAGCGCGGCATGAAGCGCTCGACCAATTCGGGACTGCCGAACTTCTTCAACGTGCGCGCAAGCGAGTCGGTCATCGAAACCGGGCAACACAGGCCAAACTCCGCCTGCACAAAAAGGTAGGTCAGCACGTATTTGACCAGCGGCGGCATGCGGCCCTTCCAGCCCAGCGTCTCGTCGCGGTGCGACATGGCAGCCAGGCCGAATTCGCTGAGCGCCAGCCGTTCCATCTCGACGTACGCCGGGTGCTTGTGCACCTGCGGGTCGTCGATGCCGGTTCGCGTGCGCAGTGTGAGCGTTGGCGGATTCTGGTCGGCGATGTGTGCCAGTTCGTCGAGCTTGCCACCCGCCAGCGCGCCAAGGCGTTCGAAGTGCGGCCGCATGTGCGCGAGCAGGTCTGCCGGCAGGTAGAGCGCGAGCAGGGTGTGCAACTCGGCGTCGTGGTCGTAAAGGCTGAGGCCATGGCGGTCCGGCACGGGATGCACCGCGGTGCTGTCGGCAATGTGACTGGGCATCTTGTCTCCTTATGGCTTCATTCTTCTGCCCTCATCGATTCTTGTCTAATATCGAATAGGTCTTGGTCGATCCGATCTGGCTATCGTTGAATGGACCCCGCCATGGAGCTTCGTCATCTGCGCTACTTTGTCGTCCTTGCCGAGGAACTGCATTTCGGCCGCGCTGCGCGTCGTCTGGCGATTTCGCAGCCGCCGCTGAGCGTGGCCATCCGCCAGCTGGAGGAATCGGTGGGCGCTCAACTGTTCGAGCGCAACAGCAAAGCGGTGCACCTGACCGCCGCGGGCGATGCATTGCGGATCTCGGCGCACACGCTGCTGCGCGACGCAGAAGAAGCGTTGACCGAGGCGCGGCATGTGGCTCAGGGCAGCGCCGGTCGCTTGCGCATCGGCTTCGTGGGCGCGATGCTTTACCGGGGACTTCCACAGGCCCTGAAGCGCTTCCAGGCCGCGCATCCCGCAGTGCGCGTGACGTTGACCGAACTCAATTCCGGCGAGCAGATGGCCGAGTTGCTGCATGGCCGCATGGACGTCGGCTTCGCGCACACGCGGCGAGTGCCATCCGAGCTGCAATGCCGCCTGCTGGTGTCCGAGCCTTTTGTGGCCTGCCTGCCGGCAGAGCATCGACTGGCACGAAAGGGCAAGATCGCAGTCGCCGACTTGCGCGACGACTCCTTCGTCCTGTTTTCTCGAAGCGCATCGCCCGACTACCACGCGCGCATCCTGTCGATCTGTGGAGATGCCGGCTTCTGGCCCGAAGTACGGCAGGAGGTTCGGCATTGGCTGGCCGTGGTGTCGCTGGTGTCGCAAGGCATGGGCGTCGCTCTTGTACCTGACGCGATGCGGCACTGCGCGCTGCCGGGCGCAGTATTCCGACCACTTGACGGTACGCTCACGCCGTCCGAGGCCTACGGCATATGGCCCGTCGGCTCGCGCAATCCGCTGGTGCCGCGGCTGCTGGAGGCAGTGGCGGTCGGCTCTGGATCGCTGGCTTAATACTGACTGGTTTTCCCCGGTTTCTACGGCTTCCCGGACACTTCGAATGGCCTGATGCGTCTGGGCGCAACACATGCCAGGCCCGCAAGAAGGACCTGCGCGCTTCATGAGCTGAACGCCTGTCCTGATTCCTACTATCTGCTCGCAACACCCGCCCCGCGCACCTCGACCTTCACCGTATCCAGCACCCGCCCGCGCGCATCCGCCAACTCCACCACGTGCCGCCCCGGCCAAGGCAACCAACCCGCCCGCGCGCCGCGCGCGATCGTCTTCCCGTCGATCCGCCACTGCAGCCCCGCATCGCGCCCATCGGCCTGAAACCGCACGCGCTGATTCGTCGGCGGAATATCCGGATCGAGCGCGATGATCGACCCGTCGGCCGGCGAAGCGATGCGTGCGGCTTGCGCGTCTCGCGGTCC
>JAQGMX010000539.1 GCA_028292145.1 Variovorax sp. | reverse complement strand
CAGCAGGGGTTGCAGCGGTCCCGCCACGATGCCGTGCCGGGCGGCCAAGGCATCGAAAGCCTGCCGATAGGCCGTATGGTCGAGCAGGCTCGCGCCGCCGGCGATCACCAGTTGTGCCATCGGCCAGCGGTGGCGCATCTGCACGAAAGCTTCCAGCAACCGCAGCGTGTTCTTTCGCTCCTCGACACCGCCGATTGCCAGCACGACGGGCGCGCCGGGGTGGATGCCGAGCCGCTGCGCCAGCGTCGCATCGCTGGCGCTCAAAATTGCAGAAAACCGCGCGCTGTCGACGCCGTTCGGCACCTCGTGCGCCGCGACGCCGTGCGTGAGCGCCAGCGTCTCGCGCCACTTCGCGCTCACGCAGAAGACCTGGTTGGCGGCACGAAAACCGCGGTCCTGCCAGTCCATCAGCTGCGGCTGGGCAAAAACCTCAAGGTGGTGCACGGTGCGCGTGAATCCGCCGATGACGCCCTGGGCCGCGAGGTTGGCTAGCGCGTTGCCGCCGATCGGGTCGTGGGTATGCAGCACGTCGAAACTGCGGCGCTGCAACAGATCGCCGAGATGCGCACCGATCGCTTCGATGCGGCTGCCGACCATTTCCACCATGTCGCGCGGCGCGGGCGCGACCGGTATCAGCTCGGTGCGGCAGCGCATCGGACGGAAAAACCGCTGGCCGGGCACGGCCGGCGCCATGACGGTGACATCGTGACCGGCGTCGTGCAGCGAATGCGCCAGCTCGACCGTGTGGACGACGCCGCCGCGCGGGTTGGTCGAATGCGTGAGCAGACCGATGCGAAGAGGACGCAGCAGGCGCGGCGGCGAGATGCCGTGGTCAGACACGGGTCGGCTCCGTCTCGCGGATGAACGCGTCTTCCCGAAGATCCCAGAGCTGTTCGCGCCCGGATCCCTGCGCAAGGGTCAGGGTCTGCGAATCGTCGACCGTGCCGACTGGCGCTGCGGCCAGCCCGCGTTCGTGGAACAGTGCGCAGACGGTTCCGACGTTTTCCGGCGCGACGCTGAGAATGAAACCGTAGCTCGGGAACGAGGTCAGCCAGCGCAGCAGCGGAACGTCGAGCGGGCGCGGAATCGCGTCCAGATCGATGACGGCACCTACTTCGGAGCATTCGATCAGCATCAGCGCCGTGCCGACGGCGCCGGCCATGCTGATGTCCTTGGCCGCCTTGCACAGGCCGCGTTCGGCGAGGAGCGGTAGCAGTTCGAGGTCGTCCCGGAGTCGCTGTGCAGGCGCCGTCGTCGACGCGTTCCAGTACGGAAACGGCTCTTCGTACGCACCGCGCAGGTCGACCGCCATCACCAGCCGGTCGCCGGGCATGGCGTCGAAGCTGGTCAACAGTTTGTTGGCACGTCCCAGGATCGACACGGCGAGCTGCGGACGCTCGCTCCGGTTGTTGCTGTGGCCGCCGACGATCGGCACGCCGTAGCGCGACGCCGCATCGGCCATGCCGCGCAGCATCTCGGCGGCCGGGCTCATGCCGCTGCTCCACATCGCGTTGACCACGGCTGTAGGCCTGCCGCCCATCGCGTAGATGTCGCTGACGTTCACCATCACGCCGCAATAGCCGGCAAACCACGGCATGCGTACGATGAAGTCCTCGACCAGGCCTTCGATGGCGAAGAGCAGGTAGCCGCCGTGGCCGTCGGGAATCGCGGCGCAGTCGTCGCCGACCGGCACCGCCTGCGCGAGGTCGGACGCACCACCCGGAAGCGCGCGACCGAGCGCGGAGACGACGTCGCTGATGTCGCGCTTGTGGGCGAAACCGCGGCTGTCGCGCAGCGCCGTGACGATGTCGGCGAGGGGCGCCTTATCCACGGCAGTCGCCCTCACCCTGCCCTCTCCCGGAGGGAGAGGAAAAAGAAGGGCACGAGGGCCGCGCCCTCGAAACGAAGCCGCTCACCGGGTCGTAGCACGGCGGGTAGGCGTTGAAATCCGGCTGCATCTCCACGTGCCGCCGCCCGTGAATCGCCAGCGACCCGGTCGTCCGCCAATGCAGCTTGTGGAAAAGCGCCTCGTTCTGCGCCTGCACATGCGCCATGAACGTCTTGCAGCCTTGCGCACGCGCTCGCGTCACGGCCAGCCGGATCAGCGTCGCGCCCAGGTGCCCCTGGTTCCGGAACGCCGCATGCACCGCCAGCCGCGAACCCCACCAGAGCCCCGGCGACGCTTCGTGAATCCGCACGGTACCCACGATCTGGTCCGGCATGCCACCGATGCACGACATCGCGACCAGCAACTGCGCGTTGTCATCGATCGCGTCCCGGTCGTCGCCGACGAACAGCCCCTGCTCGACGCAGAACACCGCGCGACGCAGCGCATGCGCCTCGTCGCGCTCCCACTGCTGCACGGCCTCGCGCACCAGGAACTCCGCCGGCGTGTAGAGAACGACCTCGTCGACCGTGTCATCGATGCAGGACATGGCTCAGCTCTCATACACCGACAACGACGAGCAGGCGCCGCACTTGCCGCAGCCCGCCTTGATGTCGCTCGACCGCAGATTGGCGGCGGCCACGCGCTGGCCGAGCGGCTGCAGGATCGAGCGCATGAACTCCGGCGTCGGCGCGGGATGGTCTTCGAGCGGGGTGCCGCTGATCGGCACGAAGGGCACGACGAACGGGTAGACGCCCAGCGCGAGCAGCTTGTCGCAGATGTCGAGGATCGCCTCGCGCGTGTCGCCCAGCCCGGCCAGGATGTACGTGCTGACCTGCCCTCGCGCGAAGACGCCGACGGCCGCCTCGAAAGCGCTCATGTAGCGCGAGATCGGCACGCTGGCCTTGCCCGGCATGATCTTCTCGCGCACGGCGGGCGTCACGACTTCGAGGTGCATACCGAGCGTATCGATCCCGGCCGCCTTCATGCGATGGAACCACTGGTCGTCGTCCGGCGGTTCGCACTGGCCCTGGATCGGAATGTCGACCGCCGCCTTGATCGCAAAAGCGCTCTCACACAGGATCTGCGCGCCGCGGTCGGTCGCGTTCGGCGTGCCGGTGGTCAGCACCATGTGCTTGATTCCGTCGAGCAGAACGGCGGCGCGCGCGACCTCGGCGAGTTGCTCCGGCGTCTTGCGCGCGACGGTCCGGCCTGCTGCCAGCGACTGGCCGATCGCGCAGAACTTGCACGTTTTCTTGCGGCTTTCGTAGCGGATGCAGGTCTGCAGCACGGTGGTCGCGAGCACGTCGCTGCCGTGCAGCGTGGCGATGTGCGAATACGGCACGCCGTCGAAGGTCTGCAGCTTGTAGAAGCGCGGCTGCTTCGGAAAACTCACGCTGGCGATCGGAATGCTGCCGCGCGTGATCGTGCTGTTGCCCTGCGCGTCGGGCGCCAGCGCGGTGAACGGCGAGTTCCACGCCGTCGACGTATGGACCGGCACCATGATCGTGTGGCCGTCGACGGTGACGGCCTTGTGGTCCGACGGCCCCGCGCCGCCGCGACGGCTGGCCGCGCCGGCGGACGGATCAACCAGCCGCAACCCGAAGGATTGCAACTCGGTCATCAACTGGCGGCTGCCGGGATTGGGCGTCGTGTTCATGGGAAATGCTTCCGTTGGAGGAAAGAGTCGCGCCCGCAGGCATCGGGAAAGTGGTTGCCGCGGGCCGGTCGTTGATCGCGAGGCTCAGCAACTCAGGTCGCGCGTAGTGGCCGACCGAATCCATCATTCGCTTGCGCTTGGTGATGAGCGCCATGTCGAGGTCGGCGACGACCATGCCTTCGCCCTCGGTCAGCGGCGGCGCGAGATGCTTGCCTTCCGGCGAGACGATGGCCGTGTGGCAGCCGCCGCGCAGCGCCTTCTGCAGGCCGACATCGGGCGTGATGGCGCCGATCTGCGCATCGGTCAGCCAGCCAGTGGCGTTGACGACGAAACAGCCGGATTCGAGCGCGTGATGGCGGATGGTGACCTCCATCTGCTCGGCAAAGATCGGCCCGACCAGCGAGCCGGGAAACTGCGCGCAGTGGATTTCCTCGTGCTGCGCCATCAGCGCATAGCGCGCGAGCGGGTTGTAGTGCTCCCAGCAGGCCAGTGCGCCGACGCGGCCGACTTGCGTGTCGACCACCTTGAGGCCCGACGCATCGCCCTGGCCCCAGATCATCCGCTCGTGGTACGTCGGGGTGATCTTCCGGCGCTTGAGCGCCAGCGTGCCGTCGGCGTCGAACACCAACTGCGTGTTGTAGAGGCTGCCGTGGTCGCGCTCGTTCACGCCGAGCACCACGACCACGCCGCGCGAGCGCGCCCGCTCGGCCACGGCCAGCGTCACGGGTCCGGGCACGACGACTGCGCGCTCCATCAGCCGAATGTGCGCGGGGCCCTGCAGCACCGGCGGCTGGACGAAGGAGAAGTACGGGTAATACGGAACGAAGGTTTCGGGGAAGACAACGATCTGCGCGCCCTTGTCGGCGGCCGCATCGATCGCGTCGCACACCTTGGCCAGCGTGCCGTCCTCGCTCTCGAAGTCGGGCGCGATCTGGACGGCGGCGGCGCGGACGATGCGGCCCATGGTCAGAGCGTCCAGGTGTCGAGGATGAC
>JAQGMX010000524.1 GCA_028292145.1 Variovorax sp. | reverse complement strand
ATGCCGGCGTCGCAGTTCAGGGCAAGGCGTCCGAAGGCACGCTCGAAGACTGGAACAAGGTGATGACCACCAACGCCGGCGGCGTCTTCCATTGCGCGAAGGCCGCGATGCCCGAATTGAAGAAAAGTCGCGGCTGCATCGTCAATACGGCGTCGGTTTCCGGTACCGGCGCCGACTGGGACATGGGCTTCTACAACGCGTCGAAGGGCGCCGTGGTGAATCTCACGCGCTCGCTGGCGCTGGACCATGGCGCGGACGGCGTCCGCGTGAATGCTGTGTGTCCGAGCTTCACGCGCACCGGCATGACCGAGGACATGGAGCAGAAGCCCGAACTGATGGCGAAGTTCAAGGACCGGATCGCGCTCGGCCGTCCGGCGGAAGCCAGCGAAGTTGCATCGGTCATCGCTTTTTTGGCAAGTGACGATGCAAGCTTCGTGACCGGCGTGATGCTGCCGGTCGATGGCGGCGTCAGCGCGTCGAACGGTCAGCCGAAGATGAGCTGACTGACTTGACTGCGCTGGCTCAGACCGGCGTCGTGCCGACGTCCGGTGCCGGGTCTTCCACCTTGAAAGGTTTGCCCGGCAGCGGAATGAATTCCGTCTCTCCCGGCACATGGCCCATACGCTGCGCGGTCCAGTCTTCGCCGGCCTGCAGGATGCGTTCCTTGCGGCTGGAGACGAAATTCCAGGTGATGAAGCGCGGACCGTCCAGCGGCTCGCCGCCGACGATCATCAGCCGCGCGGCAGAAGCATTGGCCGGCGGCACGCTCAGGAAGGCGCCTTGGCCGTCCGGCAACAACGTCATCGTGTGCGCGTCGACTGGCGTGCCGTCGATTTCGATGGCGCCGTCAACCGTGTAGATCGCAAGCTCGGGCGCCAACGCCGGAAGCTTGAATTGCGCGCCCGGATTCAACCGGACATCGAGGTAGATCGTCGGCGCATAAGTCGCAACCGGCGACCGCTTTCCGAACGCCTCGCCGACCAGAACCCGTACGCGAGCGCCCTGTTCGTCGACCTCCGGAATCTCGTCGCTCGCCGTGTGCACGAAAGCCGGCTCGACCTCTTCATGAGCTTGCGGCAGCGCAGCCCACAGCTGCAACCCGTGGTTGACGTATTCATCCGCTTTCAGACGCTCGGGCTTGCGCTCCGAATGCACGATGCCGCGGCCCGCAGTCATCCAGTTGATCGCGCCGGGCAGGATCTCCTGCACGCTGCCGAGGCTGTCGCGGTGCATCATCGCGCCCTCGAAAAGATAGGTGACCGTGGCCAGGCCGATGTGCGGATGCGGCCGCACGTCGTGCTGTTCGCCGGGCCGCTCGTGCGCCGGACCGAAGTGGTCGAAGAACACGAAGGGCCCGACCGAACGGCGCTTGGCCGCCGGCAGCAGGCGACGCACCTTGAAGCCGCCGCCGAGGTCCTTGTCATGACCGGTCAACGTTAAAAGATCGTTCATGACGGATTTCCCTTTCAGCCGCGCAGCTTGGCAGCGATTTCGGCAACGCGCTTGCCGTAGAGCTTGGCCGTTTCGAGGTCGCCCTGCGGGATTTCCTGCACGCTGGCGTCCGACGGCGACTGAACCATCGCGCCGACCGAGCTGCCGAGGTTGTTGATGTCGTTGCGGGTCGCGGCCTTCTTGTTGGCAGGCGGCATGCCCAGGCTGACCCAGATGCCGCCGTGCTGCGAAGCCAGCGTCTGCAGATACTGCAGCGTGACCTGCTTGTCGCCGTTGAAGCTGGCGCTGTTGGTGAAACCGCCGAAAACCTTGTCTTTCCAGCCCATCGTGAACCAGACCTTGGACGTGGCGTCGGCGAATTTCTTGAACTGCCAGCTCGCGCCGCCCATGTATGTCGGCGTGCCGAAGATGATGGCATCGGCTGCTTCCAGCGTTTCCCAGGCGCCTTCGGGCAGGTTGCCGTCGGCGTCGATGGCGATCAACTCGGCGTTGGCGCCATCGGCCACGACTTGCGCGACGCGTTGCGTATGGCCGTAGCCGGAATGGAAGATGACTGCAATATGGGTCATGAGATGCTTTTCGGAATGTGGGAAAGGTCGGATCAGCGCTTGTCGACGCTAAGACGGCCGGGACCGAATGCGGCGAAGGCGAGCAGGCCACCTGCGATGGCGATGTTCTTGTTGAAGTTGATCGTCTGCATCATCTTCATTGCGTCAGGCGCGGACCAGTATTTGTGGAAGAACAGCGCGGTAGCCACGGTGAAGATTGCCAGCACTATGGCGACGATGCGGGTCTTGAAGCCGAGCAGCAAGGCGATGCCGAGGCCCAGTTCCACAAGTATCGCGATCGCTGCGGCGACCTGAGGCAGCGGCAGTCCGGCCGACGTGATGTAGCCGACCGTTCCGGCAAAGCCCATCAGCTTGCCGAAGCCCGCCGGGATGAAAAGATAGGCGATCAGGATGCGCCCGACGAGGGCGATGACGTCCTGCGTCGAGGTGGTGGTGATGCCGGTGGAAGTCGGGTAGGTGGTAGAGGCCATGAAAATTACTCCTGAATTAAAAAGAACAAACGGAAAAAATAAAACAAGCAAAAAAAGGGCCGCTCGAAAGCAGCCCCGGGATCATGCAGCGAGGTCGAATACCAGCACTTCGGCGTCGTTGCCGGCGCTCAGCGCGAGTCGCGATTCGCCTTCGAGGAGCGCGGCGTCGCCGGTCGACAGCTTCTTGCCATTGACTTCGAGTTCACCGCGCACCAAGTGAACGTAGCTCTTGCGCGCCGGGTCGAGCGCCAGCGATGTGCTTTCCGCGCCGTCGAACAGACCTGCGTAGAGCCGCGCATCCGAATGCACCGTTACCGAGCCGTCGCTGCCGTCCGGCGACGCGACCAGCCGCAGGTGACCGCGCTTGTCGGCATCGGGAAACTTCTTCTGCTCGTAGCCGGGCTCGATGCCGCGGGCATTCGGCAGCAGCCAGATCTGCAGGAAATGCGTCGTTTCGTCCTTCTTGTGGTTGAACTCGCTGTGCATCACGCCGCGGCCGGCGCTCATGCGCTGGACTTCGCCGGGCGGAATGCTTTCGATGTTCCCCATGCTGTCCTTGTGCGCCAGTTCGCCGGACATGACATAGCTGATGATCTCCATGTCCTTGTGGCCGTGCGTGCCGAAGCCGGCGCCGGCAGCCACGCGGTCTTCGTTGATCACGCGCAGGTTGCCGAAGCCCATGTGCGCCGGGTCGTGATAGCCGGCAAAAGAGAAGCTGTGGAAAGACTTGAGCCAGCCGTGGTCTGCGTAACCGCGTTCCTGGGATTTGCGAATCGTCAACATCGTTGAACTCCTTGCCCCGAAGGGACTTCCTGAACTGCAGCACCGTATGTGCCGCCGATGAAGCAACTTTAGGGCGACAGCATGCATCGAAAGTCGCGCGCTTTTGATGGCATCATTCAATTTATTTGAACGATCGAAAGCAACCGATGCTTAGTCCTCGCGATGTCCTCACGCCCGATTCGCTCGGCATGCTGCAGGCGGTGGTCGGCGCCGGCAGCTTTGCGGGCGCGGCCCGGGTGCTCGGCGTGGTGCCCAGCGCGCTCAGTTATCGGGTGCGCCAGATCGAGGATGCGCTCGACGTGCTGCTGTTCGACCGCAGCGCGCGCCAGGCACGCCTCACCGAGGCCGGCGCCGAGCTGATGCGCGAGGCGCCGCGCCTGCTGGCCGACGTCGAGGCGGTGGCGAACCGCGTCAAGCGCGTCGCCACGGGCTGGGAGCCGCTGTTCACGATCGCGGTCGACAGCGTGATCGCGCGCGAGCCGATGCTCGACCTGATCGGCGCCTTCTATGCCGAAGATCCGCCGACGCGCCTCAAGCTGCGCGACGAGACACTGCTGGGCACGATCGAGGCGCTGGCCAGTGGCGAAGCCGACCTGGCGATCGGCTCGGTGCTGGATGCTGCCAGCATGGCGTTCACGGCGGCGGGCATCCGCACCCGGCCGCTGGGCGAACTGCGCTTTGTCTACGCCGTGGCGCCGAACCATCCGCTGGCGCGACTTGTGCAATCGCAGCCCGAGGCAAAGCCGCTCGACGACGCGACGCTGCGCGCGCACCGCGCCGTCGTCGCCGCCGACTCGTCTCGCGCCGGGCCGAGCATGAACGTCAACCTGATCGGCGGCCAGGATGTGCTCACCGTACCGACCATGCACAGCAAGCTTGCCGCGCAACTGCACGGGCTGGGCGGTGGTTATCTGCCCGAGCCGATGGCGCGGCCGTACATCGAGGCAGGCCATCTGGTCGAGTTGCCGACCGAGCGCGTGCAGCCGGTCGGACAGATGCACATCGCCTGGCGCGTGCGCGCGGCGGGGCATGCGGGCCGGGCGCTGACG
>JAQGMX010000481.1 GCA_028292145.1 Variovorax sp. | reverse complement strand
AACGGCCTCGCATTTCGCCTGACCAAGCCTCAAGCAAAGGCAGCAGGCGTGGGCGAAGGTTCGCAGGTGCGGGTGACGGTCGAGCCGGGCCGCATCGTCATCGAGGCCGAGACGGAGCCGACGCTGGACCAGATGCTGGCGAAGTTCGATCCGGTCAAACACGGTGGGGAAGTCATGGCCGGCGGCGCAGTGGGTGTCGAGGCGTTCTCCTGATGGCGACTCGCAAGTCGCCGCTCTGGGTGCCCGAGCGGGCCGAGATCATCTTCATCCAGTACAACCCGCAGGTCGGAAAGGAGATGCCGGACGATCATCCGATGCTCGTATTCTCGGCCAAGGCTTTTGCCGACAAAACCGGCATCGTGGTCGGCTTTCCGATGACGCATGCGGCTTTCAACGCCGACAACCCGTTCGCCATCACCACGACAGGAGAAAAGAACGAGGTCGGTTATGTGCTGGTCCACCAGCCGAAGTCATTCGACTGGCGCCAGCGCAATGCCCGCCCACACCCGATGGGCGGGGGGCACACGAAGCTGCTGGAATCCGCGTTGAAGCGATTCGATTCGGTCTTCAACGTCTGCAACCACTGAACCAGTGAAAGCCGTTACTTGAACACCACCGTCTTGTGCCCGTTCATGAGCACGCGACGCTCGGCGTGCCACTTGACGGCGCGCGCCAGCACCTGGCTTTCGGTATCGCGTCCGCGCGCGGTCAGGTCTTCCACAGTGTCCGTGTGGTCGGCCCGCGCCACGTCCTGCTCGATGATTGGGCCTTCGTCGAGGTCGGCTGTCACGTAGTGGGCAGTGGCGCCGATCAGCTTCACGCCACGGTCGTGCGCCTGGTAGTAAGGCTTGGCTCCCTTGAAGCTGGGCAGGAAGGAGTGATGGATGTTGATGGCGCGACCGGCCAGCTGCGTGCACATGTCGTTGCTCAGCACCTGCATGTAACGCGCCAGCACGACCAGTTCCGAGCCCTCGGCTTCGATGATTTCCAGCTGCTTCGCCTCGGCCTGCGGCTTGGTCGCGGCGGTCACCGGGATGTGGTGGAAGGGCACGTTGTAGCTCGCGGCCAGCTGATAGAACTCGCGGTGGTTCGAGACGATGGCGCGCACGTCGATGGCCAGCAGGCCGCTCTTCCAGCGGAACAACAGGTCGTTGAGGCAATGGCCGTCCTTGCTGACCAGGATCACCGTCTTCATCGGCTGCGCGGCGTCGTGCAGCTTCCACTGCATGCCGAACGACTGGCCGAGCGCGGTCATTTCGGTGCAGAGCTGCGCGTGGGTGTGCGTATCGCAATTGAAGCGAACCCGCATGAAGAACAGGCCGGTGCCGTGGTCGTTGTACTGCGCTGCCTCTTCGATGTTGCCGCCGCGTTCGAGCAGGAAGCCGGAAACGGCGTGCACGATGCCGGTCCGGTCGGGGCAGGAAAGGGTCAGGATGTAGGCGGATGTCATAAGGGGAAAGATTGTCGCAGGCCATCAGTCGCCCCGTTCCCGTGCGCACTTCCGCACGCCTTGCGGTGCCAGAATGATGTTTTGCCCAGCGGAGATCCCAAATGGCCTTCAAAGAATTCAACATGGACAACCAGTGGTTGCCCTTTACCCCCAACCGCGCCTTCCTGAAAGACCCCCGCGTTTTCGTCGGCGCCGACGGCATGGAGTTCAAGACCCACGACGGTCGCACCGTCATCGACGGCATTTCGTCGCTCTGGTGCGTGGGTGCCGGCCACAACCGCAAGCCGATCAACGAAGCGATCAAGAAGCAGCTCGACACGCTCGACTACGCGACAGCGTTCCAGGTCAGCAACGACCAGGCGTTCGAAGCCGCGACGCGCATCGCCGCGCTGGCGCCCGGCGACCTCAACAAGGTGTTGTTCTGCAATTCGGGCAGCGAGGCCGCCGATACGTCGCTCAAGGTGGCGCTGGCGTATCACCGTGCACGCGGCGAAGGCCATCGAAACGTCTTCATCGGCCGCGAAAAGGGCTATCACGGCGTGGGCTTCGGCGGCATGTCGGTGGGCGGCATTCCTGGCAACCGCAAGGCGTTCGGCTCGGCATTCCTGCCGCGCGTCGACCACATGCGCTTCATCCACGATCCGGTGAACCACGCATACATCCAGAACGAGGAACCGGTCTGGGCCGAAGACCCATTGCTCGAACTCGAACAGCGCATCCTGCCGCTGCACGATCCAAGCAACGTCGCAGCCATCATCGTGGAGCCGGTTTCCGGTTCGGCCGGCTGGTATCTGCCGCCCAAGGGCTATCTCAAGCGCCTGCGCGAGATCTGCGACAAGCACGGCATCCTGCTGATCTTCGACGAGGTCATCACCGGCTTCGGGCGCATGGGCACCAACTTCGCGTCCGATTACTACGGCGTGGTGCCCGACATGCTGAATTTCGCCAAGTGCGTGACCAACGGGCTGATCCCGATGGGCGGCGTGATCTGCCGCGACAAGCTCTACGACCAGATGATGAAGACCGACGCGCCGGAGCACGTGGTCGAGTTCTTCCACGGCTACACCTACTCGGGCCATCCGGTCGCGTGCGCCGCCGCCATCGCGACGCTCGATCTGTTCAAGAATGAACAACTCTTCTCGCGTGCCGGCGAAATGGGCCCGGTGCTGGGCAATGCGTTCCACAGCGCATTCCGCGGCCTGCCGAACGTGATCGGCATCCGCAGCCTGGGCCTTGCAGCGGCGGTGGAACTGGCGCCGATCGCCGGATCGCCAGGCAAGCGCGCCTACGACATCTTCGTGGAATGCTTCCACAACGGCGCGTTGGTGCGGCCGGCCGGCGACGTGGTGGTCATTGCGCCACCGTACATCGTCGAGAAATCGCACATCGACACGCTGGTCAATACGCTGGCGGACGCGATCAGGCACGCCGCCTGAGGCCCGAATCGGGTCAGCCGGGTTTGCGCAGCGTGTTGCGCAATTCGGCGCAGTGATCCTTGGCCGGCGCGGTCGGCGTGGTCCAGACCGCGTCGAAGCCGCCGCTTTTCTCTTCGGCGCCGGCGTCCAGCCTGAGCGTTCGAACGCGAACATCCGTCGGCAGATGCTGCGGCACACCCAGCGCGGGCGCGGTGTGTCCGGCGCCTGAGACGAGCACGATCGTCTTCCCGGGCACGCGAGCCTCGACCAGCGTGCGCGCCATCTCACGGTCGCGCGCGATCTGGATCCGCGTCATCGGCCCGATCTGCATTGCAGGCAAGAGCCCGCAGTGGCCGTCGCGGATGGCTTCCTGTTGCATCTGCATGGCGGCAACGGGCAGTTGGGCATCGAGCGAGACGTCGGCCATCGCATCCTTCATCCGCGCCCGTGGCAAATTGGCGCCCAGCACCGGAACGCCTGCCCGCACCGCCGCCATCACGACCGGGCCGTAGCTCAGCCACGGCCAGGCCTCGTCGCTCCAGCGCAAGGCGGTGCGCACCTGGGCTTCGGTCGCGGCGGCGGGCAGCTTGCCGGTGTCGGTGCCGGATTCCGCCATCTCGACCGCGAGCGCCGCAAGTTGCCGTCGCGCAGCCAGCGATTCGACGATTTCGCGTTCGATCTGCTGGTGCGCCGCAGCGTCGTGCTGCTCGCCCACCAGCAGGATGTCGGTCGGCAACAGTCGGTTGAGACGTTGCTCGAAAGACGGCGGTGCCGAAACGCAGCCTGCGAGGAAGACCGTCAGGACGATGACGACGGCAGACACGGGATGCATGGCGGAGCGGGCAGGGCGCTTGTTCATGCGCAGATACTATGGGTTCTTTCCGATGTCCTTGCGCTTCCATTCCCGCGTCGTGTCGACCTTGCTGTTCGCAACGGTTGCAGCTTCTCTTTGCTTCTATCTGCGCACGCCGCTGCCGTGGATGATCGGTCCGCTGCTGGCCGTGTCGATCGCGTCCATCGCGGGCGCGCCGACGGCCAGCGCCTCTTGGCTTCGAAATATCGGCCAGTGGATCATCGGCGCTGCGCTGGGGCTGTATTTCACGCCGCAGGTCGTGTCGCTGGTGGCGAGCGTGTGGTGGGCGATCGTGCTGGCCATTGGCTGGGCTCTGCTCGCGGGTTGGGGTTTCGGACGCTGGCTGGAGCGGCAGAACGCGTGGCGCATGCCGCAGCTGTCCAAGGAGACGATGAGAGCCACCGCTTACTTCTCCGGCGCGATCGGCGGCGCATCCGAGATGACGCTGCTGGCCGAAAGCGTCGGCGCGCGCACCGATCTGGTGGCCGCCGCCCACAGCTTGCGTCTCATGGTCGTCACCATCTCGGTGCCGTTTGCGATGCAATGGAGCGGGCTGCACGGGCTGGACATCAACCCGTCGTCCGCAAAGTCCGTGGATGCAGCCGGACTGGCGCTGTTGGCATTCGCCACCGGCGCAGGCGCTCTGGCCATGCGTGCGACCGGACGTACCAATCCGTGGTTCATCGGTTCGCTGGTGGTTTCGATCTGCATCACGGCGGGCGGCTGGACGCCGTCGGCGGTGCCGCAATGGCTGTCGAATGCGGCGCAGGTCGTGATCGCGGTGAGCCTGGGCGTGCGCTTCAGCCGTGAATTCCTGCACACTGCGCCGCGCTGGATGCTGAGCGTGGCGGGCGGAACCGTTCTGTTGATCCTGATATGCGCCGGATTCGGGGCACTTCTGGCTTGGGCCACGAACCTGCATCCGGCGACGATGATTCTCGGCACTTCGCCCGGCGGCATCGCCGAGATGTCGATCACCGCCAAGGTGTTGCAGCTGGGCGTGCCGGTGGTGACGGCTTTTCAGGTCTGCCGGCTGATCGCCGTGTTGCTGATCGTCGGGCCGATGTACCGGTGGATCTATGGCCGCAAAACGTCTAGCGCCTAGCGGTCAGTGCACCACAACCGGGTTCTGCGCCAGCTCGGCGTAGCCCTCGAGCGTGTCCTCGACCTCTTCCTGCGTCGGCGTCTTCAGCTGCCAGGCGGAGATCTGCTGCTGGAACAACTCGGCCCAGGAGCCGTCGAGGTAGACCTCCTTGCCCGAGCGCTTGTCGACGATTTCGAAGCCGTGCCGTGTCAGCACGGGCAAATGCGGCGCCAGCGGCGCGTCGCCCTCGGTGGGTTGCACATGCACGACGACGTACGACTCGGAGTCGTAGAGCATGTTCATTGCGGGGCTCGTGAAGATGTCGATGGCATTCATAAGAAACCTAGATAGCAACCAACGCGCCAGTTTCAAGAACCGGCTTCGATATTGCGCAATTGCATATCGGCGAAGTCTCCGTTCGGCTGCGTGATCCTGATGCGCACCGGCAGGTAGCCGAACGACGGTGCCAGCCAGAGCTCGACCGTGTCGTCGAAAGGCACGCGCGGATTCCGCGTCAGCTTGCGGGCGATCAGTTCGCCGGTCGGCAGGTCCAGCTTTTCCTCGTCGCCGATCTTGAAGATCCAGATGTCGGCATCGCGCGGGCCGACGGTCTGTATCGCGATGGCGCCGTCGACCTTGTAGCGCGCCGGATCGCCGGCCAGCAGCGCGCCGAGCTGGAGCATCACGCTCAGCCGGTCCTGCGCGCCGGACATCAGCGAGACGGATGGCGCGTTGCTGCTGAACACGATCTGGCCCTGGTCGCGCACGAAATGCGAGGCGACCTCGGTCTTGCGGGTGTCCGAAAAGCGCGTCGGCTCGATACCGGTCGGCCCGATCGCGCCGCTGCTGTGCTGCGTGCGCAGCGTCTTGAACAGGAAGCGCAGGGTGAGCCGGGCGTCGTAGGCATGGCCGTCCTGCGACCAGGTCAGCTCGCCCATGACGCCCTGCAGCGGCACCGCGCCCTGTTGGCCGCTGACGTTGAACTTGAGGTTGACCGATGCCGGGACGTCGAGCGTGATGGGGATCGGGGCCGGGGCTTCGGCCTGCGCTGGTGCGGGAGGCTCGGCGGAAGGCGGCGCAGCGGGGGGCACCGGCGGCTCAGCGATAAGCGGCTGTGTGGCTTCGGTCGTACTCGCCGGCACCGCAGATTCGGCAGGCGCCTCGGCCGGAGCGGAAACCGGAACGGCGGCGGCTGGTT
>JAQGMX010000460.1 GCA_028292145.1 Variovorax sp. | reverse complement strand
AGGACGTGGCCATGCACATCGCGGCCATGAAGCCGGTCGCGATCTCCAGCGCTGACGTGCCGAGCGACCTCATCGAAAAAGAGCGTGCTGTTGCCGCCGGCAAGGCCGAGGAAGACCGCAAGGTTGCCGAAGCCGCTGGCAAGCCGACCCAGCCCGCCGACATCGTCGCCAAGCGCATCGAGGGCGGCGTCCAGAAGTACCTCAAGGAAGTCTCGCTGCACAACCAGCCGTTCGTGAAGAACGACAAGCAGACCGTCGAGCAGATGCTCAAGGCTGCCAATTCGTCGATCAAGGGCTTCACGCTCTACGTCGTCGGCGAAGGTATCGAGAAGAAGGTCGACGATTTCGCTGCCGAAGTCGCCGCCCAGGTCGCTGCCGCCAAGGCCGCAGCCTGACGGCTCGAGACCAACCGGACGACGTGCGCTGCGCGTCGTCCGATGCCGACGCCCAGGTCTTACACTCCCACCCGCCACTCATTTCAAGGAAATTGTCCATGTCCGAAGCCCGCCCAGCCCACAAGCGAATCTTGCTGAAGCTGTCGGGGGAGGCGCTCATGGGCGACGACGCGTTCGGCATCAACCGCGCCACGATCGTCCGCATGGTCGGCGAAGTGGCTGAAGTCGTGAACATGGGCGTGCAGGTGGCTGTCGTGATCGGCGGCGGCAATATTTTCCGCGGCGTCGCCGGAGGTTCGGTCGGAATGGACCGTGCCACGGCCGATTACATGGGCATGCTGGCGACGGTGATGAATTCGCTGGCGCTTGCCGACGCGATGAACAAGCAGGGTCTGATTCCGCGCGTGATGTCGGCCATCGCCATCGAGCAGGTTGTCGAGCCTTACGTCCGTCCGAAGGCGCTGCAGTATCTGGAAGAAGGCAAGGTCGTGATCTTCGCGGCCGGCACGGGCAATCCGTTCTTCACCACCGACACGGCGGCTGCTTTGCGCGGCGCCGAAATCGGTGCCGAACTGGTGCTGAAGGCGACCAAGGTCGACGGCGTCTACACGGCCGATCCGCAGAAGGATCCGACCGCGACGCGCTACACCACGCTCTCGTTCGACGAGGCGATTGCCCGCAATCTCGGCATCATGGACGCCACGGCCTTCGCGCTGTGCCGCGATCAGAACCTGCCGATCAAGGTGTTCTCGATTCTCAAGAATGGCGCGCTCAAGCGCGTCGTGATGGGCGAGGACGAAGGCACGCTGGTGCATGCCTGAGGAGTAAAGACAATGACCATTGCAGACATTCGAAGTGCGACCGACGCGAAGATGAACCAATCGCTCGCGGCGTTCCAGAACAACCTGACGAAGATCCGCACCGGCCGTGCCAACTCGGCACTGCTGGATTCGATCCATGTCGACTATTACGGCTCGGCCGTGCCGTTGAGCCAGGTGGCCAACGTGTCGGTGCTCGATTCGCGCACGATCAGTGTCCAGCCCTGGGAAAAGGGCATGGGCGCCAAGATCGAGAAGGCCATCCGCGAAAGCGATCTGGGCCTGAATCCGGCGTCGATGGGCGATCTGATCCGTGTGCCGCTTCCCGCGATGAGCGAAGAGCGTCGCAGGGAAATGACGAAACTGGTTCGCAACGAAGGCGAAACCGCGAAGATCGCGACGCGCAGCCTGCGCCGCGATGCCAACGAGTCGGTCAAGAAACTGGTGAAGGACAAGCTGGCTTCCGAAGACGACCAGAAGCGCGCCGAAGCCGAAATCCAGAAAGTGACCGACCGGCATATCGCCGAGATCGATCGCTTGGTGGTGGCCAAGGAAGCCGAGATCATGGCGGTCTGATGGCCGCGTTGCCGGCGGTTCCTCACCATATCGCCGTGGTCATGGACGGCAACGGCCGCTGGGCTACGCGGCGTTTCCTGCCACGCATCGCGGGGCACAAGCAGGGCGTCGAATCGTTGCGCCGCTGTGTCAGGGCTTGCGGCGACCGGGGCGTCGGTGTGCTGACCGTCTTCGCATTCTCGTCCGAGAACTGGAATCGTCCGGTGGAAGAGGTGTCCGGTCTCATGGACCTGATGGTCGGTGCCCTGGGGCGCGAAGTGCCGAAGCTTTCTGCCGATGGCGTGCAGTTGCACTTCATCGGCGAGCGCGGCGGGCTGTCCGAGAAGATGCTGGCCGGCCTGCAACAGGCGGAAGCAGCGACGGCGCACAACCGCAAGTTGGTGTTGAACGTCTGCTTCAACTACGGCGGGCGCTGGGACATCGCACGTGCTGCGGCGCGTCTGGCCGAGCGCGGCGACGCGCTGACCGAGCAGAATCTCGATCGAGAGATGGCGCTGTCTCACGTTCCCGATCCTGACCTCTTCATTCGCACCGGCGGTGAGCAGCGGCTGTCGAATTTCCTGCTTTGGCAGAGCGCATACGCCGAGCTTTTCTTCAGCGACCGCTTGTGGCCGGAGTTCGACGAAGCCGCGCTGGACGAGGCGATCGCAGCCTTTCAGAGCCGCGAGCGGCGTTTCGGCAAGACATCGGCGCAGGTCGTGCCGCCGCGCGATCGTCACGACAGGCAGACCGCCTGATGCTCAAGCAGCGCATCATCACGGCGATCGTCCTGCTGGCGATTCTTCTGCCCGCCCTGTTCTATCCGTCTCCCGTTCCGTTTGCCGCAGTGATGCTGGTGCTGATCGGCGTGGCTGCATGGGAATGGGGCAAGCTGAACGGTTTCGGTCAGCGCATGTCGGTGTTCTTCGGTTTGGAAATGGTCGCGCTGTGCGGTTTTTCCTGGTGGCTCGGTCTGCTGGTGAAACCGATGCTGCTGCTCTGGATCGTCGCGAGCGCTGCCTGGGTTCTCGGTGGTGCGGCGTTGTTGCGCGGCGCGGTGCCAGGCTGGCCGAAGATTCCGCGCGGATTGCGTCTGGTCGGCGGGCTGCTTGCGCTGTGGGTGGCCTGGCTGGCTGCGGTGCAGGCCCGTGCGGACGGCATCAACTTCCTGTTGTCCATCCTCGTGCTCGTCTGGACGGCTGACGTCTGCGCGTATTTCGC
>JAQGMX010000435.1 GCA_028292145.1 Variovorax sp. | reverse complement strand
CGCACCCACGACATCGCGGAAGGCGCCGGCGCCCGCGCCTCGCATGTGCTGATCAACTCGCGCCTCGGCCGCTTCATGGACCACATGAAGGGCGACCGCAAGACCGAAGGCAAGAGCCGCGCGGGCGACCTGCTGGTGAAGCGCGACGAGGCGTACTGGAAATGACGGACGTGACGGAAATGACCCTGCGCAATGCCGTCTTCATCCATACGAATCCGAAGCAGATCGTCGGCGCGCTGGTGGCGAGGCATGCGCTGAAAAGCCGAAGCGCAGCGCCGGAGCGCTTTGACGTTCACATCATCCAGACGACGGATTTCCCGGCATTCGCGCAATTCGAAGGTCGCAGCTACCTGCGCGAAGGCAAACAGGTAATGTGGCGCAACGACGACCTGCAGTCCTTCACGCCGCTGCGTTTCGCGGTGCCCGAACTGATGAACCATGCCGGCCGTGCGGTCCTGATCGACCCGGACATCTTCGCGCTGGGCGACATCAACGAACTGTTGGACCGCGACATGGGTGGCGCCGCCGTGATGGCGCGCCAGATGGAAGGCGACTTTCGCCGGCCGCTGCATTTTGCGTCGAGCGTGATGCTGATGGACTGCGCGAAGCTGCGCCACTGGCAATGGTCGAGCGACTTCGAACGCACGTTCCGCGGCGAGCGCGACTACCGCGACTGGATGTGGCTGCTGCTGGAACCGGCCGGCAGCGTCGCGCCGCTCGAATCGGTCTGGAACGATTTCGACCGGCTCACGCCCGAAACCCGGCTGCTGCACAACACGCACCGCCGCACGCAGCCGTGGAAAACGGGCCTGCCGTCGGATTTCACGCCGCGCGGGACGACCTTCAAGTCGCGCGCCGGCATCTGGCTGCGCAAACTGACCGGGCGGGGTGCGGGACGATATCGGCGTCATCCGGATGCGGCGCAGGAACGGCTGTTTTTCCGGATGCTGGGCGAATGCCTGGACAACGGATCGATCGATCGCGCGCTGCTGGAAGCCGAGATCTCGCGCGGTCATGTGCGTCCCGACGCGATGGACTGCATCGCGAAGGCCGCTCGCGCCGCTGTCTGAGGAACGCGCAGCGGTTAGCGCGGCGTCGCAATCAGCGCGGCGATGCGCGCCAGCGTGTTTTCGCGCTCTTGTAGGGCGAGCGCAGGTGCGCTGCCGGTTCCGTCGAACGCGCCCGCTTCTTCCAGTGACCGGCGCATCAAACCCAGATCGCGCACCGACGACAACAATCCGAGATCCTGCAGCATTTCGAAGCTGCGCCCGATGATCGAACCCGGCGTACGCGCTGCCGTTTCGCGCCACGAAGCCGTCAGTCGCCAGCGCCAGTCAGGACGCACCGGCAGATCGAACGGTACGACAGGACAGCCGCTGAGCAGCGCCTCGGTCAGCATCGATGCGCTGTCCATGGTGACCACGAAACGGTCGGCGGTCTGGCGCAGCGCCTGGTAGGGATTCTCGCCTTGCCCCCAGCGAACCAGCTGCGACGGCACGTCGAGCGCACGTTCGATGACGCCCATCGCCGATTCGGGCGTTCGCGGACTGCCGAGCACCCAGGCGCTGCCGCCGTGGGTGCGGACCTGCGCGTTGACCGTGTCTGCGAGCTTGGCTGCCGCAGCATCGTCGAGGACGAACGGCCGGCTGTCGCCGCCGACCATCGCCAGCGTCCAGGGGCGCGGCATCGTCTGCGCGAGCGCCTGAAAAGACGCGGGAAGCGGCACTGCGACCGGTGTTGGCGGCAACAGAAACGGCAACCGGTTGATCAGCACGTTGGCACGCGGCGGAACGGCGTACTGCGGTGTCGTGATGACCAAGTCGAACCACGCAAGCGGCGCCCACGGCCGGTTGACGTGGATCAGACGCGTCTGACCGCCCGACTGTTCGCGAATCCACCGCGCAGCCGATACGCATTTGCGACCCGAGGCCAGCACTGCGCGCGGCCAGGGCGCCGCGAGCGGAACTTCGCCCTTGCATTTCCAGGCCAGCCGGCTGGCGCCCAGCAACGCTGGCGGCAGTCCGGCAGCCGCATTGAAGCGCAGCGGAACGGCGCGGTAGGGAATGCCGAGTGCGTCGGCGATGGCGAGCAACTGCTGGTTGTCGCCGTGGCGCGTGCCGAGCAGCACCCAGAGCGGCGCAGAAGCGTCGACGGATTTCATCGTGCCTGCGGCAACCAGCCGGCCGCGCGATACCAGGCGACGGCATCGGCAAATCCGCTGTCGATGTCGAATACTGGCGCCCAGCCGGACGGGCGCGCCAGCTCGCCGGGCGCGACAGCCCAGTCTGCATGGCGCAGCTCGCGCAGCTTCTGCGTGTTGAGCATGCTGGCTGAGCCGGCGAACCGTGCGAGATCACCGATCAAGGCCACGCCGCGCAGAAGCGCCGGTGGCGCCTGGACGAAGCGCGGTTCGGGATTGCCGATGGCGCGCGCGGCGGCGCCGAGCAAACCGCTCCAGCTGTAGCCCTCGGGATGGTTGTCGGCGGCGGTCATGACCTGGCCGCTGGGCGGTGCGGCAGCGAGCACCGCGATCAACCTCGCCAGGTCGCGCACATGGATCAGGGCGGCACGGGCATCGGGCCCGCCCATCAGCGGAATGCGGCGCCAGGCGGCGACCTGGAAGAAACGCAGCGTTTCGCGGTCGCCAGGGCCGTAGACCGCGGGCGGACGCAGGACGGTCGCGCGGTTGCCCAGCACATCGCGCACCGCGGATTCGCCGGCCTGCTTGCTGGCGGCGTAATCGGACAGCGAAGGCTCGCGGGCGGCGAGGCTGGAAACCATCACGAAGTGGGCGTCGGGCGCGTGCCGCCTGACAGCTTCGGCCAGCCGCACGGCACCGTCGCGGTTGACCTCGAAGAAATCGGCGCGCCGCGCTGCCTTGATCAGGCCGGCGAGATGGATTACCGCGTCGGCACCGTCGACCAGCCGGTCGAGGGCGGCTTCGTCGTTCAGCGAACCGGCGACGACTTCGGGGCGCGACGCGCGCCAGGACGATCCGGACGGATCGCGCCGCAGCAGCAATCGCACACGCCAGCCCGCCTGGATCAGCGCCTCGACCGCGTGGCGCCCGATGAAGCCTGTTGCGCCGGTGATTGCAGCCAGCGGTCGGGTGGCCGACGTGGGTTCGAAATTCGGCGAAGACAGGTTCATTCGGAGGCACGGCAATTCGGGAGCCGCCAAGCATAGGGCATCGAAATGGTCGCTCCGGGCGGTGCACAAGTCTGGTTTAAGCCTGCTTTAAGTCGCTGGTGGTCCAGTGTGCGCATGCGCCATGGGTGTGGCGCGCGAAAGGTACATGAAAGGTACATATATGTTGAAATGCCATGCTGTCCAACTGGCCCTGATCGCTGCACTGACGCTGCCCGTCGCCGCTTTCGCACAAGCCGACCCCGCATCTGCCCGCGTGCACGAGCCGACGATCGACGAGATCTATCGCGCAGCGGAAAGCGGCAGGTTTTCGGATGCGGACGCCATGATGGCCCGCGTGCTGAGCGCACATCCGCAGAGCGCGAAAGCGCATTTCGTTCATGCCGAATTGCTGGCGAAGGAAGGCCATCGCGCTGCCGCCAAGGCCGAATACGTTCGCGCCGACGCGCTGGAGCCCGGCCTGCCGTTCGCCAAACCGGGCGTGGTCGAGAACTTGCGCCGGACATTCGACGGCGTCGACGGTCCGACGGTCACGACGCCGCCATCCCGAAGCGCCGCTGCGCCGGTCGCTGCGACCAGTGCGGCGTCTTCGATCGGCATGCCGGTGAAGATCGCTCTTGCGCTGCTGCTCGCCATGGCTGCGTTCCTGATCTTCAGGCGTCAGGGCAATCGAGGCGCGGGTACGGCTGGCGCGTCGACGGTTCCTCAAGGCTTTGCCACGCAGGCATCGCCCGCCACCGCGACCACCGCCGCGTACACCCCCACATATGTGACCCCTACCGCAACACCGGCCACCGCAGCACCCGCCGGCAGTGGCCTGGGCGGCGCCTTGATGTCCGGCGCCGCGATGGGATTGGGCGCCGTCGCGGTCCAGCAGGCGGTGAACTATTTCGGCCATCGCGAAGGCACGGCTGCTGCGACGCCTGCGCCGGTCCAGACCAGCCAACCCGCCTTCCCCAACGATCTTGGCCCCTACACCTCGGACGATCTGGGCGGCAACGACTTCGGAATCACCGACGCAGGCTCATGGGACGACGGCGCCAGAGACTCTGGCAACGACCTGAACGACAGCGACAACGGCTGGTAACCCACCGACATGGGAGGTCGGTCGATGATATGGTTAAAAAATCAATGAAAACGACGCCGCACCTCTTCCAGCTTTCCCTCCTGCTGTCTCTCCTGCTGGCCGCAGTCCCGCTGGTTGCCGAAGCCAAGAATCCGCGCGACAAGGAGGAGTTGCGTGCCTTCAGGCTCGAAAACCCCTGCCCTTCCGACGGCACCATCAAGGGAGCCTGTCCGGGCTGGCACGTCGGCTACATCGTCGAGCTGTGCGCCAACGGCCAGGACAAGCGCGAGAACATGCGCTGGATGACCGAAGCCGACAGGCTCTTTGTCAAAAACGCGAACGGCAAGAACTGCAAGAAGCTTCGGCGGGCGGCGCTGTACCCATGAGACCCATCCGAGAAGGCGTCCGCAGACCCTGCTTATGATCTCCGCCAACTAAAACGGAGACGGACCATGAGCCTTAACTTCACTCGCGCCGCAGTTTGCGCGGCGCTTTTCCTCACGCTTGCCACAGCAGCGTCGACCGCCCTCGCGGCCTATCCTGACAAACCCATCAAGATCGTGATCGGCTTCCCCGCCGGCGGTCCGCTCGACCAGCACGCGCGCCTGCTGACCGACAAGCTGCAGGCGGTACTCGGTCAGCCGCTGATCGTCGACTACAAACCGGGCGCAGGTGGTTCGGTCGGCGCGGATGCGGTCGCAAAAAGCGCTCCGGACGGCTACACGCTGATGCTTGCGAACACGGGCGTCGCGGTCATCAACGGCGCGCTCTACAGCAAGCTCCCGTACAACACGCTGCGTGATTTCGTTCCGGTCGCGAGAACCGCGATGCAGCCGCTGGCCCTGCTCGTCGCGCCGAAGCTGCCTGTGCAGAACCTGCGGCAGTTCATCGACTATGCCAAGGCGCGACCGGGCCAGATCAACTACGGATCGGCCGGCAACGGCGGCATCAGCCACCTAGTGCCCGAGATGTTCAAGACCGCGACAGGCGTCTTCATGGTCCACATCCCGTACCGCGGCAGCGCGCCGGCGTTCACCGACCTGATGGGTGGCCAGGTGCAGTTCATGGCGGAGTCGATTCCGCAGGCGGCCAACTATCACAAGCAGGGGAAAGTGCGCGCACTGGCGGTCACGAGTCGCGAGCGCAACCCCGCGTTGCCCGACGTGCCGACGGTGATCGAGTCGGGCGTGAAAGACTTCGAGGTCGTCGGCTTCTACGGCTTTCTCGCGCCGAAAGACACGCCGAAAGACGTCGTCGTCAAGCTGAGCGATGCGTTCCGGCAGGTGCTGACCAGCGCCGACGTGCGCGAACGCATGGTCAGCCAGGGTGCCGATCCGGCGTTCCTCGGCAGCGAAGACTTCGGACGTTTCCTGGTGACCGAGACGCCGCGCTGGGAAAAGGCGGTGCGGGCGTCCGGCGCGCGGATGGATTAATCCACCCGCTTGTCAGATCGGGCGATCAGGAAGAAGCGACTTCGTGATTCGCCATCAGCTCCAGCGCCTTCACCAGCGCCGAATGATCGAGCTGGTCCCAGCCGTT
>JAQGMX010000417.1 GCA_028292145.1 Variovorax sp. | reverse complement strand
GTCGCGATCGGAGCGGGCGCGGTCGGCGTCGAGCGCGAAGCCCGCACCGCCGCCGAGCACGAGATTGCCGCGCGCGACCTGCCGGCCGTACACGCCGCCGCCTTCGACCCCGAGGCTCCAGCCCATGAAATGCGGCACCGGCTCGGTCACCGCCATCGCGGGATGGCCCGACTGCATCGGCACCGTTTCGCCGAACTGCGCGGCCAGCGCGCCGGCCCAGGCGCCCGCGCAGTTCAGCAACACCGGCGCGCGCACTTCGAGCGCGTTGCCCGAGCGCACGGTGAACGTCGATCCGTCGTGCGCCACGTCGTCGACCGGCGTGCGCTCGAAGACCTGCGCGCCGGCCCGCTCGGCCGCCCGCGCGAAAGCCGGCGACACCAGCCGCGGATTCGCCTGCCCGTCTTCCGGACACAGCGAACCGCCGACGGCCTTGCCGCCGAGCCACGGGCAGGCCGCGCGCAGCCGCTCGCCGGACAGCAGTTCGATGCCGATGTCGAAATCGCGCGTGCGTTCCCGGCAGGCCTCCAGCGCAGCCATGTCTTCGGCGCTGCGGGCGATCTTGAAATGGCCGGAGCGCACGTACTCGGCCTCGGTGCCGATCAGTTCGCCGAGCCGGCCCCAGATGCCGTGCGCGCGCTGCGAGAGCGGCAGCTGCGACAGCGGCCGGCCCTGGCGCCGCACGCCGCCGTAGTTCACGCCGCTGGAGCGCGAGCCGCACAGGTCGCGCTCCAACAGCGCCACCGTCAGGCCCATGCGCCGCAGCGCCAGCGCGGCGGAAGAGCCGACGATGCCGCCGCCGACGATGACCACGTCCGTAGAAAGCCGCTTCACAGGTTCGCCTCCGCATGCGCAGGCGCATGACTGGGCCTGCGCATCAGCACCATCGGGATCGGCTTGATCGGCGCCTGTCCGCGCAGCCGCCCGGATTCCTCGACCGACTTGCCCGTCGCGTGCGCAAGGATTTCGGTCGCGGCGATGGCGCACATCCGACCCTGGCAGCGGCCCATGCCGATGCGCGACAGCGCCTTCAGCCGGTTCATCTCGTCGGCGCCGGTTTCGCGAACGGTGTCGCGCAGCGTGCCGGCGGTGATGTTCTCGCAGCGGCAGACGACCAGATCTTCTGGCGCGTGCGCGGCCCAGTCTGTGGGGAACGGGAAGGCGCGTTCGAGGCCTTCGCGGAACGGTGCGAGGCGGGCGAGCTTGTTCTCGAGTTCGGCGGCACGCGCGTTATCGACTCTCACGCCCTGATCCGCCAGCAGCGCCAGCGCCGCGCGTTCGCCGGCCCATTCGGCCGCGTCGGCGCCCATGATTCCCGCGCCGTCGCCGGCGAGGTAGACGCCGTCGACGCTGGAACGGCCCGCCGCATCGCGCACGGGCAGGTGCGCGCGCTGCATCGGCGCGAAGGCGAAGCGGCAGCCGAGCAGGTCGGCAAGCTGGGTTTCGGAGCGCAACGCGTAGCCGAAGGCGACGGCGTCGCAAGCGAGCGTGCGTTCGCGCTTGCCGTCCTGGAAGGTGACGGAAGAAACGCGCGTTTCGCCGTCGCCTTCCCCTTGAATGCGCACCGGACGCACGCCGCTGTGGAGCGCAACGCCGTGCGCGCGCAGCCAGCCGACGTAGTACACGCCCTTGGCGAAGACGGCGGGCTGGGTCAGCATCTTCGGCGCGGCAGCGATCTGATCGGCGAGGCGCGCGGTGTCGAGCACGGCGACCACGTCGGCGCCGGCCTTCTTGTATTGGTAGGCCACCAGATACAGCAGCGGCCCGGTCCCCATGAACACGACGCGTTCCCCGATGGCGCAGCCCTGGAACTTGAGCGCGACCTGCGCGCCGCCGAGCGTGTAGACGCCGGGCAGCGTCCAGCCGGGCACGGGCAGCACGCGATCGGTCGCGCCGGTCGCGACGATCAGGCGCCGGTACGGCACGCTGTGCGCGGTGTTCGTCTTGCCGTGCAACACGTCGAGCATGCCGTGCTGCGCGTTCCAGACCAGGCTGTCTGGCAGGTAGTCGATGCGGTCGTGCAGGCCGTCGATGGCGCTGTGCAGCGACGTGGCGCGCGCGGCTTCGGTGCCGTAGAGCGTGGCGGCCGGCCGCTCGAAATGCTTCGGCGGGCGCCGGTAGATCTGGCCGCCGGCACGCGCAGCCTCGTCGATCAGCACCGGCCGCAACCCGTGCGCCACCAGCGTCTGCGCCGCGCGGATGCCGGCCGGGCCGGCGCCGACGATGACCGGCTGGGCGAGCTCGGGTGGGCGTGCGCTCATGCAGCCTCACCGCCGGTGAACAGCGCCATGCCGGGCGCGATGAAGGTCGAGCAGGCGCGCAGGCGCTCGCCGCTCTCCGTCGCGATCCAGCAGTCCTGGCAGGCGCCCATCATGCAGAAGCCGGCGCGCGGCGCGTCGCTGAATTCGTTGCGGCGCAACCGGTCGTGCTGGGTGAGCACGGCGGTCAGCACGGTGTCGCCGTCCAGCGCCATCGCGGGTGCGCCGTCGAGCGTGAAGGCCACGCTGGCGCGGCTTTTCTCGGCCAGCCTCTTGAGCAGCGGACGATGCGCAAGGGTCGAAGTCGAACCGGTCACGTTCATCGCCGCCCCACCAGCACGCGGTCCAGCCCGTAGACGCGGTCCAGCACGATCATCGCGACCGCCGTCACCGCCACCATCAGCGCCGAGACCGCCGCCATCAGCGGATCGATCGATTCGGTCGCATACATGTACATGCGCACCGGCAGCGTCACCGTGCTCGGCGAGGTGACGAAGATCGACATCGTCACTTCGTCGAAGCTGTTGATGAAAGCCAGCAGCCAGCCGCCGGTCACGCCCGGCAGGATCATCGGCAGCGTGATGCGCTTGAACACCGTCATCTGCGAGGCGCAGAGCGACAGCGCCGCCTGCTCCGCGCTGCGGTCGAAGCCGACCAGCGCGGCGACGTCTAGGCGCAGCGTGTACGGCGTGACGTTCTGCGCATGCGCCATGACCAGGATGCCGAAGCTGCCCGCACCGCCGACAAGCGCGAAGAGCCGCAGCAGCGCCACGCCCAGCACCAGGTGCGGAATGATCAGCGGCGACAGGAACAGCGCGTTCAGGAACTCGCGGCCCGGAAAGCTGTAGCGCGTGATCGCCATGCCCGCCGGCACCGCCAGCAGCGTCGCGATGGTCGACGAGGCCAGCGCCAGCCAGAGGCTGTTCCAGAACGACTGCATGAAATCCGGGTGCGCGAACG
>JAQGMX010000408.1 GCA_028292145.1 Variovorax sp. | reverse complement strand
TGCTGTAGAACTTGTCGCCGTCCAGCAGCCACTCGTCACCTTCGCGGCGTAGCGTCGTCTGCAACGCGCCGAGCGCGCCGTGGCCGAGTTCGGTCGTCGCGTTCCCGAAGATGCTGCCTTCGGCGGCTCGGCGCAGCCAGGGGCCGTGCTCGGCAGGATCGGCTTCGGCAAACAGACGTTCGATGAAGCCGAAATGCGCGCGCAGGATCTGCGGCAGGTTCGAATCGGCCTCGCCGAGCCCGACCAGCAGATCGAAGAACTGCTCCACCGAGGCGCCGAGCCCGCCGGCCGAAACAGGCACGCGCAGGGCACCGAAGCCTGCTTCGCGCAACCAGCCGACCGGCTCGTAGGCCAGCGTGCGGTCGCGCTCCCGTTGGAGTGCGCCTTGCGCGATGCGGTCGAAGATCGGCTGAAAGCGGAGGAAGAGGTCGGCGGAGGTTGGCGCGGCAGGTGATGACATCGGTGTGTGAAGTTCGAAAGATCAGAAAGCCGGCACGAGCGCGCCCTTGAACTGGGTCTCGATGAAGGTTTTCACTTCCGCAGAGTGATAGGCCTTAACGAGCTGTCGTGCCCAGGGCTTGTCCTTGTCGGCGCGCCGCACGGCGATCAGGTTGGCGTAGGGGCCTTTGGGCGTTTCCCTGATCACGCTGTCTTTCACGAGCGTGAGGCCGGCTTTTTCGGCGTAGTCGTTGTTGATGGCGGCGATGGTCAGGTCGTCGAGCGAGCGCGGCAGCTGCGCCGCGTCGAGCGCGACCAGCTTGAGCTTCTTCGGGTTCGTCACGACGTCGAGCGGCGTCGCCGTGTTGTTCTTCACCGCCTCTGGCTTGAGCGTGATCAGCTTCGCCTCCTGCAACAGCAGGAGTGCGCGGTTGCCGTTCGAAGGGTCGTTCTGGATGCCGACGGTGGCGCCGTCCGGCAGCGCATCGATCGACTTGATCTTGCGCGAATAGAACCCCAGCGGCGCCGTGATGGTGAGCGCGATCGGCACGATGTCGTAGCCGCGCGACTTGTTCTGGTTGTCGAGGAACGGCTGGTGCTGGAATGCGTTGGCATCGAGGTCGCCGGCCGAAAGCGCTGCGTTGGGCAGCTGGTAGTCGTTGAAGACGACGACGTCGATCGTGAGGCCGTCACGCGCCGCGACTTTCTTGACCACCTCGAAGATCTGTTCGCCGCTGCCGACGGAGACGCCGACCTTGATGGTCTTCTTTTCCTGTGCGTGCAGGGTGCCTGTGGTGAAGAGAAGCGAGGTGGAAGCCAACGCGATGGCAGCGATCGCGGTGCGGCGGCGGAAGAAGTTGGTTTGCATTTGGAAAGTCATGTCTGAATGGGTTATGCCGCTGCGCGTTCGGCGCTCCGGCCCGGTGGTCGCGAGAGGGCCAGGTGATCTCGCAGCGTGTCGCCCTCGTAGTCGGTGCGGAAAATGCCGCGCCGCTGCAGGATCGGCACCACGCCGTCGACGAAGGCCTGCAGGCCGTCCGGCAGCACGTCCGGCATCAGGTTGAAACCGTCGGCGGCGCCCGCGCGAAACCAGCGTTCGATGTCGTCCGCGATCTGTTCCGGTGTGCCGACGATCACGCGATGGCCGCCGCCGCCAGCGAGCTCGCGGATCAGTTCGCGCGCCGTCAGGTCGAGCCGCCGCGCCGTCGCCAGCGTGGCGTTGAAGAAGGTGTGGTTGCCGTTGCCTCCACCGGGCAGCGAGAGGTTCTCGGGCAGGCGTTCGTCGAGTTTCAGCCGCTCCGGCGCGATGCCCAGGATGCCGGCGAGCCGGGTGAGGCTGTAGTCCCAGGGAATCAGTTCGATGAGCTCGTCGCGGCGACGGCGCGCGGCGGCTTCGGTGTCGCCGATGATGGTCGTCAGGCCAGGCAGCACCCGGATGGCTTCGGGCCCGCGACCCAGTGCTTCGGCGCGCGACTTGAGATCGCGTGCGTAAGCCAGCGCTTCCTCGAACGATTGCGATGCCGAGAAAACCGCCTCCGCATGGCGTGCCGCCAGCGCCCGGCCGTCGCCCGAGCCGCCGGCCTGTATCAGCACCGGATGACCCTGCGGCGTGCGCGGCAGGTTGAGCGGGCCGTGGACGGAAAAAAACTCGCCGCGATGCGCGATCGGTTGCACTTTCGCTGCGTCGATGAAGCGGCCGGCGGCCTGATCGCCGATGAACGCGTCATCCTCCCAGCTGTTCCACAACGCCTTCACGACCGATGTGAATTCCGCCGCGCGTGCATAGCGATGTGCATGGTCGGGCACGGCGTCGCGGCCGAAGTTGCGTGCCGAGGGCAGGTCGGCCGTGGTCACCATGTTCCAGCCGGCACGGCCGCCGCTGATGTGGTCGAGCGTGGAAAAGCGCCGCGCGATGTTGTAGGGCTCGTTGTAGCTGGTGGACGCGGTCGCAATGAGGCCGATGTGGCGCGTTGCGGCAGCGACGCTCGCAAGCAGCACTGTCGGCTCCAGCGCGGTGATCGGCCGGAAATGGATCTGATCGACGATGGCTGCGTTGTCGGCGAGGAACACCGCGTCAAGCTTTGCCGCCTCGGCGATCTGCGCCACGCGGATGTAGTGATTGACGTCGATGAAGGCGCGCGGGTCGCTGCCGGCCGGGCGCCAGGCCGACGGCAGGAAGCCGGAGTGAAGGATGTTGACGTTGAGGTGGAGGCGGCGCTTCGCAGGAGTTGCTGACATGGTTCTGCGGATCACTTCGAGAAATAGTCGGGGAGCCGATAGCCCGTCCACACGGGGTTGGCCTGGAAGACCTGCTGGAACTCCGCCGACTGGTATGCCAGGACGATGTCCTTCGCGAACTTCGTGTTCTCGTTGCCGCGCTTGACCGCCACGACATTGATGTACGGCAGCGTCATGTCTTCCTGTTTCAGCGCATCCGTGAGCTTCAGCCCCGACGACACGGCGTAGTTGCCTTGCACGGCCGCAAGGTCGGCGTCGGCCAGCGACCGCGCCGCCTGCGCCGCGTCGAGCGGCACGAAGCGCAGCCGCTTCCGGTTGGAAACGACGTCGCGCTCGGACACGTTGGTCGGACTGACGCCCGGCTTGAGCTCGATCCAGCCGATGGAAGCCAGGATGTTCAGCGCACGCGCGCCGTTCACCGGGTCGGCGGGCAGCGTGACGGTGGCGCCGTCGGGCACCGCGGCGAGCGTCTTGTGGCGCTGCGAATACAGGCCCATCGGCGGCGTCGGCACATGCACGATCGGCACGAGGCTGAAGCCCTGCCGCTCGTTGGTGGCGTTCAGGTAGAGCGAGTGCTGGAAGATGTTGGCGTCGATATGGCCGCGCTCGACCGCATCGTTGGGCTGCACGCCCTGGCTGAACTCGACGTACTTGACGGTGTAGCCCTTGCGCGCGAGCAGCGGTTCGATACCTTTTGCAAAAGCGTCGCGGTACGGGCCCGGCATGAAGCCGATGCGGAGGTCTTCGGCGTTGGCGGAGTGGGCGCCGCTGGCGAGCAGCAGCGCGACGAGGAAGCCGCTGATGGTGCGGCGGTGGCGAAGGTAGGACATGCGCCGGACTCTAGGATTGCCTGGGCGTTTGGCCAACGAAGCTTTGCGCCTAAGCATCATCGAAATGCGTCGTTGGGCTGGCGTGTTCACGGTCTGTCGAAGGATGCTTCCTACAATGACCGGATGAAATCCGAGACCGCTTCCGGCACCCGCCGCGCCCGCCGAGGCAGCGGCGCAGTCACGCTGCACGATGTGGCGAAACTGGCCGGCGTGGCGCCGATCACCGCGTCTCGCGCGCTCAGTTCGCCGTCGCAGGTTTCCAAGGAAGTGCTCCGGAAGGTCGCCGATGCGGTCAGCAGCACCGGCTATGTGCGCAACGGGCTGGCCGGCGGGCTGGCATCGACGCGCAGCCGGCTGGTCGCCGCCGTGGTGCCGACCATCGCCGGCCCGGTTTTTCTGCAGACGATCCAGGCGCTCACGCAGGCGCTGGCCGACGAGGGCTACCAGCTCATGCTCGGGCAGAGCGGCTACGTCAATTCGCGCGAGGACGATCTGCTCGAAGCCATCATCGCGCGCCGGCCCGACGGCATCGTCCTGACCGGCATCATGCATTCGCCGCAGGGGCGCAAGCGGCTGCTGGCGGCCGGCATTCCGGTCGTCGAGACCTGGGATTTGACCGAGACGCCGCTCGACATGCTGGTCGGCTTCTCGCACGCGGATGTCGGCAGCGCCGTCGTCGCCTACCTGCACGCGAAGGGCAGGCGGGCACTGGCCATGATCGCCGGCGACGACGAGCGCTCCGAGCGCCGGCAGCAAGCCTTCAAGGCGGCGGCACTTGCGGCAGGGCTGCCGAAAGTCAGCGTCGTCACCGTGCCCGCGCCGACGACGCTCAAGAGCGGCCGCTCGGCGCTCGCCGATCTGCTGGCCGACGGCACCGAAATCGACGCCGTCTTCTGCAGTTCTGACCTGCTGGCGCTCGGCGTCATGGTCGAGGCCCGTTCGAGAGGCATCGCCGTGCCGGGGCAACTGGCCGTTGTCGGTTTCGGCGACCTCGAATTCGCTGCCGACCTCGATCCGTCCCTGACGTCGGTGCGGATCGACAGCGACGCCATCGGCCTGCAGGCGGCGCGTTTCATCATCGACCGCGCCGAGAAGCGATCTGCCGGACCGGCCGTAGTGGACGTCGGTTTCAGCATCGTGGAACGCGAAAGCGCCTGATTCAACGTTTGACAGGTTCGGGTAATTACCGATCCTCAGCTTCTTGACTTCAAAAAAGGTAGCGCTACCATCGGTTGCATACGGTAGCGCTACCAAATTCGGGTGGTGCGTTCGCCGAAAACTGAATCTACGGAGACAAATTCATGAAGAAAATTCTTTCTGCGCTGGCGTGCGGCATTCTTGTTGCGACCGGTGCGTTCGCGCAGACCTGGCCCACCAAGCCGGTCACGCTCGTCGTGCCGTTCCCGGCCGGCGGTTCGACCGACATGGTGGCGCGCGCCATTGCGCCGCGCCTGACCAACACGCTCGGCCAGCCTTTCCTGGTCGACAACAAGGCGGGCGCGACCGGCACCATCGGCGCGACGCAGGTCAAGCGCTCGGC
>JAQGMX010000363.1 GCA_028292145.1 Variovorax sp. | reverse complement strand
GGAGCCCGTCATGATCCTTCACGAACTCCTCTCGTACGACGTTCTGCGCTTCGTCTGGTGGCTATTGATCGGCGTGCTGCTGGTCGCTTTCGCCATCACCGACGGCTTCGATCTGGGCACCGGCATGCTGCTGCCCTTTGCCGGTCGCAACGACCTGGAGCGCCGCGTCATCATCAACAGCGTCGGCCCGGTCTGGGAAGGCAACCAGGTCTGGCTGATCCTCGGCGGCGGCGCGATCTTCGCGGCCTGGCCGCAGTTGTATGCGGTGTCCTTTTCGGGTTTCTACCTGGCGATGTTTGTCATCTTGGTCGGGCTGATCTTGCGGCCGGTGGCCTTCAAGTTCCGCAGCAAGCATGAAGACACGAAGTGGCGCAGTCGCTGGGACGCAGTGCTGTTCTTCAGCGGCTTCGTGCCGGCGCTGATCTTCGGCGTGGCGATCGGCAACGTGCTGCAGGGCGTGCCTTTCCGCTTCTCCGACGACATGCACATCTTCTACGACGGCAGCTTCTTCGGCCTGCTCAATCCGTTTGCCTTGCTGTGCGGGCTGGTGTCGGTCGCGATGCTGGCGATGCACGGTGCGGCATGGCTGCAACTCAAGACCGGCGGCCCGGTGGCGGCGCGCGCGCGCGATCTCGGCAGCATCGCCGCGCTGCTCACGCTGGCGCTGTATGCGCTGGCCGGCGGCGCGCTGTGGTTCTGGATCGACGGCTACAAGGTGACGAGTGCACTGACGATGACCGGACCATCCAACCCGATGCTGAAGACGGCCGAACTGGCGCGCGGTGCCTGGTTCGTCAACTACGTCGCACATCCCTGGCTGATGGCTGCGCCGGCGCTCGGCTTCGTCGGCACGCTGCTGGCACTGGTCGGGCTGCGGCTTCGTCGCGAGGTGTTCACCATCCTGTGCAGCTCACTCGGCATTGCGGGAATCGTCCTGAGCGTGGGCGCGTCGATGTTCCCGTTCATCCTGCCGTCGTCGATCGATCCGCGTGCGAGCCTGACGGTATGGGATTCGTCGTCGAGCCACCTGACGCTCTTCATCATGGTGGTGGTCACCGCTGTGTTCATCCCGCTGATCGTGGCCTACACGAGCTGGGTCTACAAGGTGCTGTGGGGCAAGGTCGATGCCGACGCGATCCACGAGAAGCGCGGTCACGCGTACTGAACGACAACACCGAACAAGAAAGGAATCGACCATGTGGTACTTCGCCTGGATCCTCGGCCTGCCGCTGGCAGCCACCTTCGCCGTGCTCAATGCGATGTGGTACGAGCTGATGGAAGACGACGCCATCCGGCACGACAAGCTCGACGCGCCGGTCGTGCCGAAAACGATTGCGTCGTGACGCTCAGCGCTCGACCAGTCTTCGCAGCAGCGCCTCGTTGTCCGAGCAGATGCGGCGGAACTCGGCGCTGATGCGAGCGTCGTCGGCGGCCATCGCCCAGAAGGCGAGAGAGGCGGCTGCGGCGTCTCGCCACGCTTCGTGCTCCGACGGCAGCGGCAACCGCGGAACGTAGCTGCGCGGCGGCAGTTCGACACCGCGAACCGGCGCGTAGGTCATCGGCAGCATGTCGTAAATCGGCGCTACGGTGAAGGCCGCGCTGTCGGCATCCGGCACCGGTATGAACGACAGGTTGCCGTCGTGCATGTCGGTGTTGCCGATGAGTTGTCCGAACAGCCAGGTGCGCAGGATGCGGCCGATATCGTCTGCGGAAAGCCAGCCCTTCGACGCCAGCGGTCGCACGGCTTCGGCCCAGGGGCGTCCGGCAGCGCCGACGAAGGCGGCGTTCAGGGCAAACCACGACACCATCGGCGACCGGCCCAGCGCGCCGTGCCGGTCGAAGCGCTCGACTTCCAGGAAGGTGCGACGTGCGTGGACATGGATTTCCGACTTCGCGCAGTCGATGCCCGTGGTGTCACGCAGCGCGCGGCCGGCAAGGTGTTCGCACACGAGCAGGTCGGCCCAGCGTCGCGTGCCGGGCGAATCGTCTGAACCCGAGAACTTTACGAGCACATGGTGTTGTGTGCCGTCGTTACGTTGGCGCAGTGCAGTGAACTTCGGGAATTCACCGCCGGCTGAAGATCCGGCTACGCCAAGTTCCAGGGCCTGTATCGCCAGCCTTGGATATTCGCCGGCAATCAGTGAGTCCTGCAAGCCGGAAGGCAATTTGCCGGATGTCGATTCCTGGACATGGCGCAGCCACAGCCTACAGGCCTGCGAACCGACCAGCAGGTCGCCTGGCGCGTCCTGACCGAGGATCGACAGGGCATGAAGCACATCGTCGTCCGACCATGTCGTCGGGTCTTCGTTGACCTGCAGAAGCGCCGCATGGTGCCGCGCGAAATTGCGGCCCAGAAAACCCTGAGGTCGCATGTCCTGCATCGGATACGGCAAACCCTCGAACCAGCCCTCGCGCATCCGGTCGTCGAGCGGCCAGCCGAAATCGCCTATGAAGATCGCCGCTGTCCCGTCCGGATGGATCAGGTCGAGATCGGCGATGTGTTGAGGCGTGCCGGCCTTGTCGATCCGGAAAAGCGGCAGTGGATCGAGCGAGCCGCGCAGCGACCGGCGAGCGGCATAAGTGGTGCGGCGAGCCCGTCCGCGCACGATGAGCGCATCGCCGGCCGTGCGTACAGAACGACTCAGCGTGGGCCGACTGGCGCCCATGAGTTCGGTCAGCCTGCTGGCAGGAAGCGGACCGTTGGCACGGAGAAGGGGGACGGGATCGATGGCCATGGTGAAACGATCTTTTAATCTATCTCTGACCTATTTCCACGGGGAAAAGGCATTTCAGGATCGTTTTTGTGAAACGATTAATGAAACGATTCTAAGCGCTTGGATCCGCCTTCTTGCCTTTGCCACCCCCCGTCAGCCTGTCCTTCAACCCCAGCACCTTCGTCACCGTCGCCCCCATCCCCATCAGCTGCATCGCCGTCTCCGGCGCCAGGCGCTGCACATCGTCGAACCATTTCATCAGCCGGTCGATCAGGTCGTGCATCTCGCGCATGCGTTCCTGGGCGTGCCTTTCCTCGTCGCTCGACGGCGTCTCCAGCAGTGCCATGCGCAGCATCGACAGCGTCGGCTCGATCTCGCGTCGGCGACGTTCTTCGGCCAGCACGCGAAATATTTCCCAGACGTCCGCAGGCGCCTCGAAATACTCGCGCCGGTCGCCGGGTTGGTGGCGCAGCTTCACCAGCCGCCAGGCCTGAAGCTCCTTCAGTCCCATGCTCACGTTCGAACGCGAAAAGGCCAGCATCTCGGCGATCTCGTCGGCGTTCAGCGCGCGCTGCGAAATGAAGATCAGCGCGTAGATCTGGCCGACGGTCCGGTTGATGCCCCACTTGCTGCCCATCTCGCCGAAGTGGGCGACGAATTGGCGGCTGAGAGGCGGAAGGTCGGTGGGCGTTGGCATTCTGTCGATTTGTCGGTGGTTCAACGGCCAGGTGCGGCTGTGGACGAGGTCGTGGAGGGTATGCGCGCGAGGTCGGCGAGCCAGATCTCGGCTTCGGAATCGCTCGGCGCACGCCAGTCGCCACGCGGGGAGAGCGAGCCGCCCGAGCCGACCTTCGGGCCGTTCGGCACGCACGAGCGCTTGAACTGGCTGGTCTTGAAGAAGCGGTACAGGAAGGTATGCAGATGGCGGCAAATGTCGTCGAGCGTATAGGCGTTGTGCTCTCCGTTCAGCATGTCGGGCCAGCGTCCGAGCGCGCGGTCGTGCCAGGCCGCATGCGCGAGGAAAGCCACCTTCGACGGCCGGAAGCCGAAGCGGACGGTGTAGTAGAGGTGGAAGTCCTGCAGTTCGTACGGCCCGATGGTGTCTTCGGTCTTCTGGCCCGGCTGATCCTTTTGATCCTGTTGTGGCTTTTCGGCATCCGACGGCACGAGTTCCGGGCTGACTTCGGTGGCGACCACCGCGCGCAACGTGTCGCTGCCCGCCGCATCCAGGATGCCGGCCCCGGCCACCCAGTGCACCAGGTGCTTGATCAGCGTCTTCGGCACGCTGGCGTTCACGTTGTAGTGCGACATGTGGTCGCCGACGCCGTAGGTGCACCAGCCCAGCGCCAGCTCGCTCAGGTCGCCCGTGCCGATCACGATCGCGCCGTTGTGGTTGGCCAGCCGGAACAGGTGGCTCGTGCGCTCGCCGGCCTGCACGTTCTCGAAAGTGATGTCGTACTGCGGCTTGCCGTCGGCGAACGGATGACCGAGGTCTTCGAGCATCTGTCGGCAGCTCGGCCGAATGTCGATTTCCTTCGCCGTGCAACCGATTGCCGACATCAGCTGATGCGCCTGCTGGAGCGTGCGGCCGCTGGTCGCGAAGCCGGGCATCGTGTAGCCGAGGATGTCGCTGCGCGGCCGCTTGAGCCGGTCCATCGCCTGCGCGCAGACCATCAGCGCATGCGTCGAATCGAGCCCGCCCGAAACGCCGATCACCACCTTGCCTATGTTGCTGGCCTGCAACCGCTGAACCAGCGCCTGCACCTGGATGTTGAAGACTTCGCGGCAGCGCTCGTCGAGCGTCGCGGGGTCGGCCGGCACGTACGGGAAGCGCTCGACGTTGCGGCGCAATCCACCCGGCGACGGCACCTTGGCCGGCGACAGGTCGAAATCGATGGTGCGCCAGGTGCGCAAGCTCGCCGCATGTCGCTGCGCCGATACGCCGAAGGAGTTCTGGCGCATGCGCTCGTGCGCCATGCGCGCCAGATCGGCGTCGGCGCTGATCATGTGGGAGTCGTTGCTGAAACGCTCGCTCTCGGCGAGCATTTCGCCGCCTTCGTAGATCAGCGCCTGGCCGTCCCAGGCCAGATCGGTGGTCGATTCGCCGATGCCGGCGGACGAATACAAATACGCCGCCAGGCAGCGCGCCGACTGCAGCCCGACCAGCTGATGCCGGTAGTCGGCCTTGCCGATCGTGATATTCGACGCCGACAGGTTCACCAGCACCGTCGCACCCGCCAGCGCTGCATAGCTCGACGGCGGGATCGGCACCCAGACGTCTTCACAGATTTCGACGTGGAATGTCAGCAGCGGAAAGTCGCGCGCCTTGAACAGCATGTCGGCGCCGAAGGGCACGCGCATGCCGCAAAGCTGGATCTCGGTGGCGATCGCGCTGTCGCCGGCGCTGAACTGGCGTCCTTCATAGAACTCGCCGTAGTTCGGCAGGTAAGTCTTCGGCAGCACGCCGAGGATCGCACCGCCGGCGACGACGGCTGCGCAATTGAAGAGCCGGTGGTCGACGCGCAACGGCAGGCCGACGATGGCGATGGTCTGCACGTCGCGCGATGCTTCGACCACTTCGCGCAACGCCGCCTCGCAGCCTTCGAGCAGGGCTTCCTGGTGGAACAGGTCGTCGCATGTGTAGGCGGAGAGGCCGAGTTCCGGGAACGCGACCAGCACGGCGCCTTCGGCGGCGGCCTCGCGGTACATGCGGACCGTCTCGCGGCCGTTGAAGGCAGGGTCGGCGACGCGGTTGCGCGGCACTGCAACGGCCAGGCGCGCGAAGCCATGCGCCATCGGATGATCGAATGGAATTTCGGGTGTCATGTTCGAGGTCCTCAAATCGGCTGATTCAATGAATTTTCCCGGTTTTGCGGATAATCCCGCGCCATGAGCGGCAATACCTTCGGCAATCTTTTCGCGGTCACCAATTTCGGTGAATCCCACGGCCCGGCAATCGGATGCGTAATCGACGGCTGTCCGCCCGGAATGTCGCTGAATGAGGCAGACATACAGGGCGATCTCGACCGTCGGCGTCCCGGCACCAGCCGCCACGTCACGCAACGCGCCGAACCCGACACGGTACAGATTCTTTCCGGCGTCTACGAAGGCAAGACCACCGGCACGCCGATCGCGCTGCTGATCCAGAACACCGATCAGCGCAGCAAGGACTACGGCCAGATCGCGCAGCAGTTTCGTCCCGGTCATGCCGATTTCACCTACTTCAAGAAATACGGCATCCGCGATCCGCGTGGCGGCGGGCGGTCGTCTGCACGGTTGACCGCGCCGATGGTGGCGGCCGGCGCGGTCGCCAAGAAGTGGCTCTCGGAGCGCTACGGCGTCGTTTTCCGCGGCTGCATGACCCAGATCGGCGAGGTGGAGATTCCGTTCGAAGACTGGGCGCATGTGCCGAACAACCCGTTCTTCGCGCCTGTCGCCGACGTGGCGCATCTGGAAACCTACATGGACGCGCTGCGCAAGGCCGGCGATTCGTGCGGCGCGCGCATCCGCGTGACGGCTTCCAACGTGCCGGTCGGTTTGGGTGAGCCTTTGTTCGACAAGCTCGATGCCGACATCGCCTTCGCCATGATGGGCATCAACGCCGTCAAGGGCGTGGAAATCGGTGCCGGATTCGCCAGCGTGACGCAGCGCGGCACCACGCACGGCGATTCGATCACGCCCGATGGCTTCGTCACGAACAACTCTGGCGGCGTGCTCGGAGGCATCAGCACCGGGCAGGACCTGGAAATCAGCATTGCGATCAAGCCGACCAGTTCGATCATCAGCCCGCGCCAGTCGATCGACGTCAACAACCAGCCGGTCGAAGTCGTGACCAAGGGCCGCCACGATCCGTGCGTCGGCATTCGTGCGACGCCGATCGCCGAAGCGATGCTGGCGCTGGTGGTCATGGAGCACGCACTCCGGCAACGCGCGCAATGCGGCGAGACGGGAACGAAAGCAGCCGAGAGCGCTCCATCGGCAGAGACGACGCTCCAGTCGTCTTTCCTTTAAAGAACTTCCTGCCTATGTTTTCGATGCCTCCCGCCACCCAGGCGCTGATCCTCACCAGCGTCGTCGTGTTCTTTCTGCAGTCGATGGGCGTGGACGGCATCGCGGCATTCGCGCTCTGGCCGGTGGGTTCGGGCAACTTCATGCCGTGGCAGGTGTTCAGCTACGCCTTCCTGCATGGCGGAGTTTCACATTTGGTTTTCAACATGTTCGGCATCTACATGTTCGGTGCCGAACTGGAGCGCGTCTGGGGCTCGAAGCGGTTCCTGGTGTTCTTCTTCGCCAGCGTCTTGTGCGGTGCGATCGCGCAGTTGCTGATCGCTTCCTGGAGCGGCAGCAACGTGCCCACGATCGGCGCGTCGGGCGGACTGTTCGGCCTGCTGGCGGGCTTCGCGATGCTGTTCCCCAAACGCACCATCGTCCCGCTGATTCCGCCGATCCCGATGCCGGCCTGGCTCTTCGTCGTGATCTACGGCGTCATCGAACTAACGCTCGGCGTCACCGGCAGCATGAGCGGCGTCGCGCATTTCGCGCACCTGGGCGGCATTGCAGGCGGCGTGCTCACGCTGCGTTACTGGCGCGGTCAGGTGCCGTTCGGCAAGCGACTTTGATCAACGCAGTTTGAGGCGACCTGCCGCAGCAGGCGCGCGGCATGGTCGGTGTCGGCATCGGCCCAGCGAAAGTCGCTGTCGGGGTAGTGGCGCATCCAGTCGCGGTAGTCCACCAGGTCTGCGCGAACGCCGTGGTAGTGCG
>JAQGMX010000349.1 GCA_028292145.1 Variovorax sp. | reverse complement strand
GCACTGCGCGCAAGACCAGCACGCGCTCGCGCAATTCGGGCATGTCCATCGCCTGCATCGCGTTGCGCGCCAGGTTCAGCAGCACCTGCTCGACCAGCGTGCGGTCGCACAGCACCGCCGGCAGGCTAGCATCCAGAGAAATATCTATCCGCACGCCCAGCTTTCGAGCCAGCAGCCGGCCCAGCGGCAGCACGGCATCGAAGAGCAACTGCGGCGCCACCGCCTCGCGCGTGCGGTCGCGGCGACGGACGAAATCGTGCACGCTGCGGATCACCTGCCCGGCGCGGTCGGCCTGCTCCGCGATCCGGCGCACGGCCATCGCGACCTGCGCGCGATCGTCGTCGGCGTTGTCCGCGCCGCCCTGCAGCAGATTCAACGAACCGTTGGCATAGCTGGCGATGGCGGCCAGCGGCTGGGTCAGTTCGTGGCTGAGCAGCGAGGCCATCTCGCCGACGGTCGCCAGCCGCGCGCTGGCCTGCAGGCGTTCCTGGCTGGCACGCGAGATTTCCTCGATGCGGCGCTGCTCGGCGATGTCGATGAACGCGCTCATCCAGCCGGTCTGGACGCCTTGCGCGTTGATCAGCGGCGCCTCGAAGATCAGCACCGGGAACCGCGTGCCGTCCTTGCGCATGAAGACCGACTCGAAACCTTCGCGCGGCGGCATGCCGCCGGCCAGGCGCAGCGTCTGGCGCTTTTCGTATTCGTGCGCGAGTTCGGTCGGCCAGTAGGGCGCGTCGCCAGCGCCGGATTTCAGCAGTTCGCCGGCCTCGAAACCCACCATTTCGCAGAACGCGGGGTTGACGTAGGTGATGCGGCCCTGAAGGTCGCGCGCCCGCAGGCCGGTGATGACCGAATCTTCCATCGCCTTGCGGAAGGCCAGCGTGTCGGCCAGTTCGTTTTCCGCGCGCAGTCGGCGGCGCGTGTCGCGCGCGAGCAGCACCAGAACCGACACCAGCGCGATCGAGACCGCCGTGACCAGAGCGGTCAGCAGGTTGGGAAACACGTCGGGCGCGCCGCGCCAGCCGTCGACGCGCAGCAACAGCGTGTTGCCGGGCAATTCCAGCGTCTGGCGCGCAGTGAAGACGCGGCTTCCGCTGCGTCGCGCGATGCCGACCGACGCCAGCCGCGTGCCGTCGGTTTCGGTCAGCGACACCTCCTGGCCGCGCCGCAGCGTCGGCGTCACGAGTTCGCTCAGGATGTCCCGCAGGGCATAAGTCGCCACCAGATAGTTGCCGCCGGTCATCGGCACGCAAAGCTCCATCACCTCGATGCCGCTGCCTTCGGGCAGCAGCACGTAATGACTTTGCGAGTACGCCGGACCGCCGAGCGAGCGCGCAGACGTGCAGGCCATGACCGCATCGGACTGCGTCACGTAGCTGTTGCCTGGGAACGGCGGCGCAGATTCCACCGGTTGAGCTGCCGAAGTCGAATTAGATGGCGCAGGCAAGGGCGACAGCGACGGCCCCAGCGCCGACGTGGCGGGTGCGGACGGCGCCGTTGGGCGCGGCGGCGCGCGCTGGATGCGGTAGGGCGTGTCGGCGGCGACCACGGTGCGCATGCTGCCGTCGCGCCATTCGAGCCGCTGCCATTCGCGATGCCCGCGCAGCAATGCGGCGGCTTCCGCCGGCCAGCGGTCGCGGTCCAGGCCGTTGCCCTGCAGCGTGTTCAGGCTCTGTGCATTGCGCTGAAGCGCGGCGCGAAGGTCGGCGGCCGCATCCGCGGTGTCGCGTTCGAGCGTTTCCTGCACCTGCTCCGCCTCGTGCCGGCCGGCGAGCCAGATGACCGTGCCGAGCAGCACCAGAACCAGCACCGCCAGCACGACCCACAGGAACCACCGCTGCCAGACCGAGCGCAGGCTGAGGAACGCCTGTCCGCCGATGCCGATGGCAATCCGCGCCGGCAGGGATTCGCGTTCCGGCACGTCAGAGGACGATGTGCGACAGCGCAGGCAACTGCGCGCGCGACGCTGCGGTCCTGCCTGCATCGAGCTCGAACAGCACCACGCCCTCGCCTTCGGCCCGCTGCGCGGCCACCGCGCCCCACGGATCGACGACCAGCGACTGGCCCCAGGTCCGGCGGCCGTTCTCGTGCGTTCCGCCCTGTGCGGGCGCCACCACCCAGGCCAGGTTCTCGATGGCACGCGCGCGCAGCAGCACTTCCCAATGCGCGGCGCCGGTGGTGTGCGTGAAGGCGCTGGGCACCAGCAGCAGTTCCGCGCCTTGCCGGGCCAGCGCGCGGTACAGCTCTGGAAAGCGCAGGTCGTAGCAGACCGACATGCCGATGCGCCAGACGTGCCCGTCGCGCGACGGCAGATCGAACACCACCGGCGTGTCGCCGCGCGCGATGGTGCGGCCTTCGTCGTAGCGCTCGCGGCCGTTGTCGAAGAAGAACAGGTGGATCTTGTCGTAGCGCGCCACGCACTCGCCCTGCGGCGAATAGGCCAACGAGGTGTTGAAGACGTGCGTTCCATCGCTCGCGTCCATCGGCAGCGTGCCGCCGACGATCCACAGCCCGAGCTCCCGCGCCGCATCCGCCAGGAAGCGCTGGACCGCGCCGTCGCCCGGCGTCTCGCGCAAGGCGAGCTTGTCGGTGTCGCGGGCACCCATCGTGCAGAAGTATTCGGGCAGCACGGCGAGTTCGGCGCCGCTGGCGGCAGCTTCGGTCAGCAGCGCGCGGGCGCGGGTCAGGTTGGCATCGCGGGCGATGGCGGAAACCATCTGGATGGCGGCGACTTTCATGACGATGCGTCCTTGCCTGTTTTTCGCGGCACCTTGGTGATGTTCGGGTCGGTCCAGGTGCCGTCGATCTGGAACTCCTGCGTGCCGGCCGCCGAGAGCGGCTTGCTCAGCAGCCATTGGGCCAGGAAAGTGCCCAATCCGATCGCGGGATTGATGGCTGTCGCCACCAGCGCCGCGGTGCCGGCGTTGATCTGCGGCACCACCACGACGCGCAGGTTCTGCGTCTCCTTGGCGATGTCGGCCACGCCGTCCATCAGAACCGCGGCGTTAACGCCCTTCATCTGCAGATTGTTGGTGCTGGCGCGCCCGTCGACGATCTTCACGTCGCCGCGCACGAAGTCGAAAGCGAAGCCCTCGCTGAACAGGTCGCGGAAATCCAGCGTCAGCCGCCGTGGCAATGCCTGCAGGCTGAGCACGCCGAGCAGTTTGGCAAGACCCGGGTCGGCCTTCAGGAACTGGCCGGTGCCGACGTCGACGTGCAACTGGCCGCCGAGCGTCGGGTAGTCGAGCGACAGCGGCGAGCCGCGCCAGTCGACGTCGCCTTCGAGGCGCCCGCGGCCGTGGCGGATCACGTCCTTCATGCCGAAGCGCGCCAGCAGCGCGCCGGCGTCCGCCATGTCGAGCCTGAAGCTCATCGCGGTGCTGCGTGGATCCTTGGGGCCGTTGCCGTTCAATCCGACCGCCCAGCTGCCCTGCGCGGTGAAACTGGCTTCCGGCATGGTGAAGGCGAGCTTGTCGAGCCGCCATTCGCGCCGCGCGCCGCCCCGGTTGACAGCGACGATCTCGGCACGGCCGAGGTGCTTGCCGAGAAGCTCGAACTCGTCGATCACGATGTCGAGCGCCGGCAACGCGCCCGGTTGCTCGTCCAGCAGCGATTCGACGCTGCCGGCTTCGCTCGGGGCGATGCGAAGACGGGCGAGCCGGGCGTAGATGCGGCCGGCCTGCGAGGGGTTGTATTCGGCATAGCCGCTGAGTTCGCTGGCGTCGACGTTCGCGCGCCACACCGCGCCGTCGCGCGATCCGCCCATCACCACGTCGTGCAGCGTGCGCCCGCCGCCGATGCCGAGCGCCTGCGCGCGCACGGCGATCTGCGTCGGCAGGTAGTCGGAGGCACTGCCGGTACCCGTGCCCGTGCTCGTTCCGGCCTTGGCTGTCTTCGGCGCCGGATCTGCCGTGGCGCCGCCCGCTTCTGCTTCTCCGAGCAGCGCCTGCCAGGCCGCGATGTCGAACTGCCCCAGTTGCAGGTTGGCGTGCACGCCGCTCTCGCCGCTGCCGGGCAGCGCTGGAGATTCGCCCTGCGGCACGCCGACGCCGATCGCGCCGCGCAGCACGCGTGGCTGCGCGGCCGACACGTCGCGCAGGTAGGTCGCCGATGCCACGTCGCCGAGCGAGAAGAGCAGCTCGTCGTTCACGCGCGATGCGGCGCCGGCCGTGCGGATTTCGCGCAGCACCACCTTGCGCTCGATGCGCAACGGCAGCGCTGTGTCGGCCGGCTTGGCCAGCGGCGCCGGCAGCGTCAGTCCGAGCCCCTGCAGGCTGCTGGTGACCGCGAATTCCGGCTCGCCGTCGCGCATCGACAGCGTCGCCGCGTACGTGGTGTCGCCGGTGGCGCGCGACGCGAGCGGTTGCAGCCAGCCGATTTCCTTCGCCGCACGCAGGCCGTCGGCGGTGATGTTTCCCTGCGCGCTGAAACCGAGATCGTGGCCGGCCGTGCCGTACTTTCCGTGGCCCTCGATGCGTGTTTCGCCGCCGGCCATCCGGCCCTGGACGCCGGCGAGCGAAAAGCCGGCTTCCGTGAAATTCAACGTTCCACGGACCTGAGAGAAGGTCGGCGCCTCGGGCGCGAGCTGGACTTCGTTGCCAGCCAGCGTCACGCCGGCCTTCACCACCGCCTTTTCCGGCGTCTCGAGCGGAACGCTCAGGCGCAGCGCGTAGTCGGCATCGCCCGTCGTGCGTACCTTGCGAGCCGCTTCGCCTGCTTCGCCGAGCAGCGGCGCACCGGCCGCAAGCAGTTCGGCGATCGGGCCGCGGGCCTGCGCGTCGACCTCCAGCACCGGCGCGTGATGCGACAGGTCGGCGATCTTCACGTCGGCGCGCGAGATTTCGATCCCCGGCGCGCCGGCGACGCGTCCCCGTGCATTGCGCACCTGCATGCCGGCGCGCTCGAAGATCAGTTCGCCGCTCACGCCGGTGAGGCCGGGCCACGGCAGCGTCTTGCCGCTCGCGACCATCGACGGCGTGGCCGGCAGGTAGCTGGCGTCGGCGACCTTGGCCGCGATGCGGAAGTCACCGTCGCGCGGGTCCATGAAAGGCATGTCGTGCAGGTCGCCGCGCACCTTGAAGTCGACCGTGCCCGCCGTGCCGCGCGTGACGCTCTCGCGGACGTAGTCGCGCGTATGCAGCGGAATGTCGAGCGGCAGGTAGCGGTGCACGCGCGTGCCGTTGGCGCGGGTGAGCTGGCCGCTGAGGTCGAGTACGCCGGGAAAGCGCGCCTTGCCGCGCGATGCGGCCGGATCGCTGGTGCGCCAGCTCGCCTGGAGTTCGCCGCTGGCGTCTGCGTTGGCGAAACCGAGTTTCGGTACCTGCACCAGCACCTTGTCGCCGTCGAGCCTCCAGTTCAGCTGGGCCGACAGACGGTCGATCGGGACCGTCGGCTCTTCGAAGATGCCGGGGAAGTCCAGCGAGCCCTGCGCGATCGCCAGCTTGGCCGAGCCGCCCGCCTGGGTGGCCTCGAAATCGACGGCGGCGCCTCGCAGGCCCGGCGTGCCGATCGCCATCCGGTGATGGACCGAGTCCGCCGGAAGGACGGCGATCAGCGAAGCCGGCACCGGCGTACCGGCGACGACGGCCGCCGCCGCAGCCACTGCGGCGGCGCTTGCGGGTTGCGATGCCACGCTCAGACCGGTCACCTTGCCGCGGGCCCGGTAGCTTTGCGGCGCATCGGCCGGTCCCTGCCAGCCGGCGTCGATGCTCTCGACCACGCCGCGCGGTGCGTAAGCCGACAGCGCGGCGTGTGCCTTGTCGCCCAGCGGCAGCCGGCCGGCGATCAGCGCCAGCGCCGCGAGATCGAGCCGGTCGGCCTTGATTTCGCCGCGCTCGGGTGCAACAGGCCGGACCGCATTGCCGGTGCGGCGCAGATCGGCCGGTGTGTGCCTGAACCACAGGTTGCCGCCGGGCCAGCGCAGGCCGTCGGCGGCCGTGAACTGGAGATTGGTGGTGGAGAACTCCAGCGTTTCTGGTCCGTTGGCGGCGGCGGCGTCGCGCTTGCCGGCGAGTCGCCCGGTCACACCG
>JAQGMX010000324.1 GCA_028292145.1 Variovorax sp. | reverse complement strand
TGGTCCGCATCTGGCGCGAGAGCCAGGCGACCATCGTCTTCGTGACGCACGGCATCGACGAATCGCTCGCGCTCGGCACGCACGTGGCCGTGATGTCGGCGCGCCCGGGCCGCATCCGCGAGCTGATCCCGATCGACCTGCCGCGCCCGCGCGACGCGACCAGCCCGCAGTTCAACGACTACAAGCGCCACATCCTGTCGCTGCTGCGTCCGGAGCCGGCCGCGGCGGACGGTGCGCCGCTGCTGCGCGCCGCCTGACATGGCGACGCTCATCACCGGTGCCAGCGGCTTCGTCGGCCTTGCGCTGGCAGAGCATCTGCTCGCACGCGGCGAGCATGTGATGGGCTACGACCTGATGCCGCCGCCCCCGCGCGCACTGAAGGCCTTCGCTGCGCTGCCGGGCCGCTTCGACGTCTTCACAGGCGACGTCCGCGATGCGGCGCTGCTGACAGACGCCGTGCGTTCGCTCGGCGCCGACCGGGTGGTCGCACTGGCAGCCATCACCGCCGATGCACGGCGCGAACGCATGACGCCGCAGTCGATCTTCGAGGTGAATGTCGGCGGTGCGCTGGCCACCGTGTCCGCCGCCGCGGCCTGCGGCGTACAGCGCGTTCTGCTGGGCAGCTCCGGCGCGGTCTACGGTGCGAGCGGCGCATTGCCCGGTCCGCTCGACGAGGTGCTGACGCCGCTGCGACCCGAAGGGCTCTACGGGATGTCCAAGCAGACGGCCGAACTCGCTGCGACCCGTCTGGCCGGGCTGCACGGCATCGAACTCGCGATCGGCCGGCTCGGCACCTGCTTCGGTCCCTGGGAGGCCGCAACCGCCGTGCGCGACACGCTGAGCGCGCCGCTGCAGGTGCTGGCGCTCGCGCACGAAGGCCGCACGGTGCTGCTGCCGCGCACCGGCCTGCGCGACTGGCTGTACGTCCGCGATGCCGCCGCCGCAATGGTGGCGCTACTCGATGCGCCGTCGCTCAACGCGCCGAACGCCACCTACAACCTGGCCGCGGGCTTCGAATGGTCGGTGGCGCAATGGTGCGCACAGGTGGCCGCACGGCGACCGGATTTCGACTGGCGTCTGGCGACAGCCGACGAGATGCCCAACGTCGCCTACTACGCGCCGTACGACCGCGCATCGATGGCCATCGACCGGCTGCGTGCCGACACCCCTTTCGCACCGCGCTTCGATCTTGTTTCGGCAGCATCCGACTACCTGGCCTGGGACGCGGCGGGCTGCGCATGAACGTCCACACTTCATCCACGCCGCGCATGGCCGGACGCGTCTGTATCGTTACCGGCGCCGCGTCGGGCATCGGCCGCGCCATCGCACGGCTGCTCGCACGGCACGGCGCGATCGTGGTGCTGGCCGACGTGACGACCGACGTGATCGAAGGCGGCGTGTCGACCGCCGAGCTGATCCGCTCGGAAGGCGGCGCCGCCCTTTACGTGCGAACCGACGTGGCCGACGCAGCGCAGGTCGACGCGATGGTCGCATCGGCCGTGTCCGCTTACGGTCCCGTCGATGTGCTGGTCAACAACGCCTGCATCCGCCATGCGCGCCCGCTGCTCGAACTCGACGAGGCCGACTGGCAGCGCGTGCTCGACGTCAACCTCGGCGGGGTCTACCGGTGCTGCCGCGCGGTCGTGCGCCAGATGGTCGGCCAGGCGCCACGCGATCCGGCGGACGACGTGCGCGGACGCATCGTCAACCTGTCGTCGCAGCACGGCCTGATCGCCGCGCCCGGCGACCTCGCCTACGGCGTGAGCAAGGCCGGCATCGGCTACCTCACCCGCCAGATCGCGGTGGATTACGCCGAACAGGGCATCGTCTGCAACGCGGTCGCTCCCGGCAAGATCCAGACCGGCGCCGGTGGCCGCGCCGTCGATCCCGAGGTGATGGCGCGCGCCACGCGCCGCACGCCCTGGCCGCGCCTGGGACGCCCCGACGACGTGGCCCAGGCCGTTCTCTTTCTCGCCGGCAGCGAAGCCAGCTTCATCACCGGCGCCGAACTGATGGTGGACGGCGGCTGGATGGCGGCCTAAGCCCAAATACACACAACCCCACCCTCTCGACCCCCACGAATCCCACCATGACCGACTTCGACCTGATCATGCGCAACGCGCACGTCGTGACCGCCGCCGACGAATTCGATTGCGACATCGGCATCCGCGACGGCCGCATCGTGCAGCTGGGCACCATGCTCGGCACTGCCGCGCGCACCATCGACGCGGCCGGCCGCACCGTGACGCCGGGCGGCGTCGATGCGCACTGCCACCTCGACCAGCCGATGCCGCCGCCAACACGGAACGCAGACGATTTCGACAGCGGCACCCGCTCGGCGGCCTGCGGCGGCACCACCACGGTGATCCCGTTCGCCGCGCAGCAGAAAGGCCAGTCGCTGCGCGCCGCGGTCGAGGACTACCGCGCACGCGCCGCCGGCAAGGCCCACGTCGACTACGCCTTCCACCTGATCGTGAGCGACCCGACGCCGACCGTGCTGCGGGAAGAACTTCCGCAACTCATCCGCGAAGGCTTCACCTCGTTCAAGATCTACATGACCTACGACGACATGAAGCTCGACGACGGCCAGATCCTGGACGTGCTCGACGTCGCACGGCAGGAAGGCGCGATGGCGATGCTGCATGCCGAGAATTCGGACTGCATCGAATGGCTGACCAAGCGCCTCGAAGCCGCCGGCCGCAAGGCGCCGCGCTTCCATGCGCACGCGCGGCCGATGCTGGTCGAGCGCGAAGCCACGCACCGCGCGATCGCGCTGGCCGAACTGGTCGACGTGCCGATCCTGATCGTGCATGTGTCGGGCCGCGAGGCGGTCGAGCAGATCCGCTGGGCGCGCGCGCATGGCCTGAACGTGTTCGCAGAGACCTGTCCGCAGTACCTGTTCCTGACCGCCGAAGACCTCGGCATCGACGACAGCTATAAGGGCGCGAAATGCGTGTGCAGCCCGCCGCCGCGCGACAAGGCCAACCAGCAGGTGATCTGGGACGGACTGAACGACGGCCTCTTCAGCGTCTTCTCCTCCGACCACGCGCCGTTCAAGTACGACGCGCCGGAAGGCAAGAAGCCGAACGGCGAGGAAGTGAGCTTCCGCCACATACCCAACGGCATTCCGGGGCTCGAGACGCGCATGGCGCTGCTCTGGTCCGAAGGCGTGCTGGCCGGCCGCATGACGGCCAACCGCTTCGTCGAACTCACGGCCACCGGCCCGGCAAAGGCCTACGGTCTGCACCCGCGCAAGGGCACCATCGCCATCGGCGCCGATGCCGACCTGGTGATCTGGGACGAGCGCGACTTCGTGCTGAGCAACGACCAGTTGCACCACGAAGTCGACTACACCCCCTACGCCGGCATGCGCCTGAAAGCCTGGCCCGGCCTCACGCTCAGTCGCGGCGAAGTGGTCTGGGACGGCAAGGACTTCCATCCGCATCCGGGTCGCGGCCGACTGCTCGAATGCGGCATGCCGACGCTGATGCCGAAACGCGTGCAAGCGCGTACGGAATGACCGGCATGCGCCTGCTGATCATCAACCCCAACATCTCCGAAAGCGTGACCGCGCTGATCGAGGCGGAAGCACGTCGCTCGGCCTCGTCCGGCACACGGATCACGATGC
>JAQGMX010000314.1 GCA_028292145.1 Variovorax sp. | reverse complement strand
AGTTGCGGATGTATTCATAGGTCTGGAACCACTGGAAGCAGCGGCCCGTCAGCGTTCGGCTGCAGACGGGCGTGATGACGCCGGTGGCGGCGACGAGCGCTGGCTCGGCCGAGAAAGCGCGGCGCACTGCGGCAATGGCGCCGCTGTCGAGCAGCGTATCGCCATCGACGGTCAGAACCGTTTCGGTGTCGATGCAGAGGATGGCCGCATTAAGCGCCACAGCCTTGCCGCCATGCGGCAGCCGCAGCCAGAACAGCGACGGATGAACGCTGCTCGCCGCGCTGAGCGAGCCGAAGGCGGGCGCCACTAGGCCATAGCGCGCGGTCAGCAGCTCGGCGGTGCCGTCACTGGAACCGTCGTCGGCGATCACGATGCGGTCCGGCAGATCGGACTGGCCCAGCAGCGCCGCCAACGTGACCGGCAGCACGGCGGCTTCGTTGTGAGAGGCGACGATCACGCCGAGCGTGGCCTTTCCGTTCACCTGCACCAACGAAGACGGCGCCGCCGGCAGCCGCAGGATCGATAGCGTGTGCCAACCCACGAAAAGTAGCAAGACCGTGTCATAAAGCACATACGCGATACCGACCGACCACGACAAGACGTTGCCGCCGTCGACCGACATCCGGCCGCCGTGCCGGAAAGCCATTGCGAAAAGGCCGATCCACAGCAGCAGCACCCCGCCGTGGATCAATACGCTGCGCAGGGGCGTGGCTGGCGGAGACACCCGCGGTGAGGCGGCTGCGAAGGCGCGGAGGAGGGTGTCGTTCAAGCGGTGATCCGGGGCAAGGTGGGCTTTGTACGCAGCGGCGGACGCGATGGTTTCACAAGGACGCCTTGATCGGACTCACCGGGGGTCCCAGAATTCCCCCCATGACAGCAAACCCACCCGCTTCTTTCATGCGCTACACGCGGCCCGCGATCATCCTGCATTGGCTTGTCGCCGTGCTCATGGCGGTCAATATCGCCCTGATCCTGCTGGTCGAGCAGTTCCCGGACGACTGGGTGCGCCCGGCGATCGACACCCATAAATCGATCGGTATCACCGTGCTCGGGCTGGTCCTGCTGCGAATCCTGTGGCGGCTGTCGCACCGGCCGCCCGCGATGCCGTCGTCCTACGGGCGGCTGGAGCGCTTCGGCGCGCATGCGGCGCACGCGGTGCTCTATCTCCTGATGCTGTTGCTGCCGCTGTCGGGCTGGATGCACGATTCGGCCTGGAAAAACGCGGCCACGCACCCGATGCAGCTGTTCGGCCTCTTCGAGTGGCCGCGTATCGGCTGGATCATGTCGGTCCAGCCGGACTCCAAGGAGATGCTGCACACCGTCCTGGGGAATGTCCACGAGTGGGCCGGTACCGTGTTCTATGTGATGTTCGCCCTGCACCTGCTGGGCGCGCTGAAGCACCAGTTCTTCGACGGCGAGCGGGAGTTGCAGCGCATGCTGCCCTGACCTCAGGGGCTGCGCCGGCGCAGCGCTGCGAGCAGGTTGCTGTGCTGATCGGTCCACAGCGGCGCTTTCCCGGCATCGAGCTGGATGGCGCCGAGTGCCGCAAGATCGGCGTTGTCCGCGAAAGCAGGGTCGGGGCTCACCAGCACATAGTCCGACGGATGCTCCAGCGTGTTGTTGGCCGGCGGGTCGTACGCGACGCGCAATGCGCCGAAACCGGCATCGTCGGCAAGCCGCTTCACGACCGGCACTAGATCGAGATGGCGGTTGCTGACGTGGAAGGCGATCACGCCGCCGGGCTTCAGGTGGCGGGCATAAACAGCCAGCGCTTCGCGTGTCATGAGGTGCATGGGGATCGCGTCGCCCGTGAACGCATCGACCAGCAGCACGTCGAACGCCTGCGCCTGCCCGGCATCGAGCTCATGCTGCATCACCAGCCGCGCGTCGCCCGGCACGATCTCCGTCTTCGCCGCCGAATCGCGGAGGTAGGTGAAATGGTCGTGGGCGATGCGCGTGACCTGCGGGTTGATTTCATAGAAGCGCAGCGTGTCCTGGCTGCGTCCGTAGGCAGCCAGCGTGCCGACGCCGAGCCCGATCACGCCGATCCGCTGCGCCGCCGGACGCCTGGTGGTCAGCGCCAGACCAATGCCCGACAGCGGTCCGTAGTACGCGGTGGGAATGCGACGGAGGTCGTCCGCCAGCAACTGCTCGCCGTGCGCGATGACGCCGTTGACGAGCCGTCGCGATGCCTTCGCCGCGTCGTCCAGGTCATAGGTGTTGACCTTCAGCACGCCGTAGAAATTGCGCGCCCGCAGCAGCGTGTTCGTGTTCGCATCGCGGCGGCTGTCGACCATCATCGTCACGACCGCCAGCGCTCCGATCAGGCCCAGCACCCGCGTTGCAGCCGACATCCAGACAAGCGGCCGCGACGAATGCCGTCCGCGCGCGAGCCAGAACAGAAGCAGGCCGGGTATGGCCAGGCTGCCGGGCAGTTCCCAGTAGTCGTCGAACAGCATCGGCGCGGCGATGCCGGCGAACAGGCCGCCGAGCGCGCCGCCCAGCGCCATCGCCAGATAGAAGCGCGTGAGATGCGCGGGCGCCGGCCTCGCCCGGGAGAGCTCGCCGTTGCATAACATGCAGATCACGAAAAGGCCGCCGCAGAACATCGCGATCACGGTCGCGATCGGCAGGTTGCGAAACGGGGTGTTCAGGTACCACGCCAGCGCCGGCGCAACGACCAGCACCAGCGGCCAGAAGAGCCAGCGCCGGTACCAGAAGCTGCTGTCGAAACACAGCACGAAGGTCAGCAGATAGAGTGCCAGCGGCACGATCCACAACAGCGGCACCGATGCAACGTCCTGCGTGATGTAGGTCGACACGGAGAGCAGCGAAACCGTGCCCAGCGCCGAGAGCGCGAGCCACAGCAGCATGTCGGACAGGCGAGGCGGCGATGCGGACGGCGGCAGCGGTTTCGAAGTCGAGCTTGGCACCGCATCGGTTTGCGGCCTGCGCTCCCGCAGCGCGCGCGCGACCGTCCAGGCCGAAGCCACGGCCAGAAGCGCGAACAAGGCGAAAGCCGCGGACCATGCCAGCGCCTGCGTCCGCATCGCGAAGGCCGGCTCGAGCACGAACGGATAGACGATGAGCGCGACCAGCGCCGCAAGATTCGAGAGCGCGAAGAGCCGGTAGACCCGAGCCTGCCGCACGCCGTCGCCCGCATGCAAACGGGCGACCCAGCTCTGCACCAGCGGCCCCGTGGTGCAGACGGCCAGATAGGGCAGACCGATGGTCGCGGCCAGGGCCACGAGTACGCCGAGCGACGGATCGGCATCGCCGGTCGCGGGCTTCCACATGGCAGCCGGAATGATCGGCAATGTCGCGCAGGCCGCGATCAGCAACACCGCATGGACGCGGCCCTGGATGCGCAACGGCCAGCGCGAAAGCCGGTCGGCATACAGATAGCCGAGCAGCAGGACGACCTGGAAGAACACCAGGCACAGCGTCCAGACTGCGGCCGATCCGCCGAACCACGGCAGTATCTGCCGGGCGATCAGCGGCTGCACCAGGAACAGCAGGAAAGCCGAAACGAAGATGGTCGATGCGCAAAGCACCGCGGCCCGTTGCGGGCTGCCCTCCACCCCCCGCATCAGGTGCCGCCTCCCGGATTTGGCACCTTGTCGAGTTCGCCCTTGATCGCGCCGCCCCAGTTCGCGGGACAGAACGAGTTGCCGTCGCCGACCTTCTCGCCAAGCGCATCGATGCCCTTGGCGGTCAGCTGTGTCGCCCAGGCGGTGCTGTTGTAGCGGACGAATGCGAAGACGTTGGTCATGGCGTCACCGGGTGCTTCCAGCACGTTCGTGCCGAGGTTGCCGTTCCATTGCGGGTCCCATTGAAGTTCGATCTTGCGGTTGCTTGCCGGGCCGAA
>JAQGMX010000265.1 GCA_028292145.1 Variovorax sp. | reverse complement strand
CGACTAAGGTGCTGCGTATTGCGCATCGCTGACCTTTTCCATCCAGTTCACGTTCTTGCCATCGACCGTTCCGGCGACCGAGAGGTGCGTCATGGCTGTCGTAGGCGAGGCGCCATGCCAGTGCTTGACTCCCGGCGGACACCACACGACGTCGCCCGGTCGAATCTCCTGAATCGGCTTTCCCCACTCCTGCGTTCGACCCACGCCCGAGACGACAACCAGGTGTTGGCGTGCGGGATGCGTGTGCCATGCCGAAAAAAAACCAAATGCCCGGCGACAGGGCTGAAGCGCAGCCCCCGCACTGGGGCAGAGTCTTCGCGATGACGCTGTGCGTCTTCGCGTTGATTGCCTCGGAGTTCATGCCCGTCAGCCTGCTAACGCCGTTGGCGGCCGACCTCAGGGTCACGGAAGGCCTGGCCGGACAGGGCATCGCCATCTCCGGCGCCTACACGGTACTCACGAGTCTGTCGATCTCGGCGATCGCCGGCAAAGTCGACCGCAAGACGCTGCTGCTGTCGCTGACCGCGCTGATGTGCCTCTCCGGCGTCATCGTTGCGATGGCACCCGATTACCTGACGTACATGGCGGGCCGGGCGCTGATCGGCGTCGTCGTCGGTGGCTTCTGGTCAATGTCGGCGGCCACCGCCATGCAGCTCGTGCCGCCGTCCGAGGTACCTCGCGCACTCGCGATCTTCAACGGCGGCAATGCGTTGGCCACGGTCGTGGCAGCGCCGCTGGGCAGCTTCCTCGCCTCGATCGTCGGCTGGCGCGGCGCCTTCTTCTGCCTGGTGCCGATCGCGGTGATCGCGTTCGTCTGGCAGTGGTTCAGTCTGCCGAGCATGAAAGCTCAGAGACGTGCGCAGGGCTCCGGCAATGTCTTCAAGCTCTTCAGGAACCGGCTGGTCGTGCTGGGCATGCTGTCCGTCGGCGTGTTCTTCATGGGGCAGTTCGCGCTGTTCACGTACCTGCGGCCTTTTCTGGAGACGGTGACGAGGGTCGACGTCTCGACTTTGTCGCTGATGCTGCTGACGCTGGGCGTCGCGGGCTTCGTCGGCACCACGTTCATCGGCCGCTTTCTGAAAATAGGCTTCTACGTCACATTGGCGGTTATTCCGGTGCTGATGGCAGTCATCGCGATGGCGCTCATCGCCTTGGGCACTTCGGTGTATGCCACGACTGTGCTGCTGGGCATCTGGGGCCTGGTGGCCACGGCGGCCCCCGTGGGCTGGTGGCTGTGGATCGCACGGACGCTGCCGAAGGATGCCGAAGCGGGCGGCGGACTCATGGTGGCGGTGGTGCAGCTTTCCATCGCGCTCGGCTCCACGGTGGGTGGCCTGCTATTCGACGGCAGCGGCTACCGGAGCACCTTTGCTTTCGGCGCCGGCCTGTTGCTGGTCGGCGCATTCCTGGTTTTCTTGACGGCGCGAGCCGACCGCACGAAAAAATCAACATGACCCAAAAACGCGTTCCTCGTGCCCTGCATCTTGCGGGCCTGCTCTTCGGCCTGCTTGCTGCCGGTAGCAGCCACGCCGAAAGATTTGCCTGCGAAACCCAGTCGACCGGGAACGATCCGCAACGGCGACCTCATGCTGTACGGGACGAACACCGTGGTCGTTTTTTATCTGACCTTCGATTCGCCATATTCGTACACGCGCCTGAGTCGGGTGGACGACCCTGACGGTTTGGCACAAGTGCTCGGACAAAGCAGCATTTTCAATACGCTGACGGTTGGTGCGCGAGCTGCCGCTCCAGCTCGCGCGCCTGCAGCAGATCCACAAAGGCGCGAACCTTTGCCGGCCGAAACCGCGCGGCCGGGAATACGGCGTGGATGCCGCCGGCCGGCAATTGCCACTGCGGCAGCACTTCGACCAGATGCCCGGCGGCCAGATCCGCGGCAACCGCATAGTCCGGCAGCACCGACACCCCTGCGCCCTGACGAACGGCCTCACGCACGGCAAGCGTCGCATCCAGAAAAATCGCTGCTTGCGCAGACAGAATCTGGCGCTCGGCCTTGTTGCGCGAGAAGCTCCACGTCAACGGTTCTTTCAAGGCCATGTTCGCAACGAAAGGGAGGCTGGCGACGTCACGGGGGCCCGCAAGTTGTGCGACCCGCGCGGCCATCGACGGCGCCGCAACCAGGAGTTGCCTGAACGTGCCGATCTTCCGGGCCTGCAGGCTGGTCTCGGCAAGCCAGCCGACGCGGATCGCGACTTCGATGTTGCCGGACATGATGTCGAGCGTCTGGTCGCTCAACACTGCGTTGACCTTGCAGGCCGGATAGCGCTCGGTGAAAGCTGCAATAGCCGGTACGACGACATCGACGCCGTAGTCGTGCGGAGCGGTCAGCCGCAACAGGCCGGCGGGAGTTGCAGCGCTGTCCGCCAGGCCGTCGAATGCCTGCTCGGCCTCCCGCAGGATCACGGCGCAGCGGAGATAGAAAGCCTGCCCGGTCTCGGTGGCCTGCACCTTGCGCGTGGTGCGCACGAGCAGCGAGGTACGGAAGTCGCGCTCCAGCCGCGCGACCTGCTGGCTCACCACGGATTTGGTGATGCCCAGCCGGTCCGCAGCGGCCGTGAACGACCCGGTTTCAACCACCGCGGCGAAGTAGGCGAGGCGCCTCAGGTTGCCCAGACCGTCTGGAGCGCCTTCGGTTCGATTGTGTGTCTTTGCCATCCATTGTGTTTATCACGAAGGTATTTAAGGATCAATGAAGGCTGCCTACCATCGACTCATGGCAAAGATAAATCACCGGAAAAACATCATGTCGACTCGACGAGAAGCATTGAAAACCGTAGCCGTCGCGGCTGTCGCGACCACCCTTTTTGGAGCAAGAACCACCATGGCCGCAACGACCCCGCTGAGCTGGAAATTCTTCCCTGCCGGCGAGAACGGATTCTTCCGCGCCCCGGTTCTCCTCTCCGGAGAACGCGATGCCGTACTGATCGACGGCGGCTTCACTCTGCCTGACGGCAAGGCGCTGGCCGAGGCCGTCAAACTCAGTGGCAAGCAGCTGACCACCATTTACATCAGCCAGAGCGACCCCGACTACTACTTCAGCCTCGGCCCGATCAAGGCCGCCTTTCCCGCCGCGCGGGTGATCGCAGCATCGGCAACCATCGATGCCATCAAGGCGAGCGTCGACAAGAAGCTGGCCACCTGGGGTCCGCAGCTCAAACAGAACGGCCCGCAGACCCTGGCGGACATCGTGATGCCCGAGGTGTTCGACGGCAAGACCATCGCGTTGGAAGGCCACTCGATCGACATCGTCGATGCGGACGGCCTTGCCAATCGCCGCTACCTGTCGGTGAAGTCGATCGACGCAATCTTCGGCGGCGTGCTGATCTTCTCGGGTGTGCACGTGTGGACTGCGGACACGGCGAGCGTCGAAGGTCGAAAGGCCTGGATCAGGACGCTCGATGCCATGGCCGCAGGCAAGCCGGCCGTCGTCGTCCCCGGCCACATGGCGCCGGGCGTGGCGACCGATGCGTCCGCCATCGCCTACACGCGCGACTATCTGGTCGCGTTCGAAGAAGAACTCGCCAAGGCGTCCGACAGTGCCGCACTGATCGCTGCAATGACCCGGCGCTATCCGACTGCGGGCATGGGCGTCGCGCTGCAGATCGGCGCCAAGGTTGCCAAGGGCGAGATGAAGTGGGGTTGAAACAGGGACGAAGTGGGGTTTTTGGCGATGACGACGATCTGGACGTGATCCGTGCGGCCTGCGAAGGGTCGCACGCATGGCTCCGTCGCTTGGCTCGCCAGCCTTGGCGACCTTGACGAATTCCTTAGCCCGTTCGTGTTTCTGGACCTCATCCGCTCTGCGACATCGACAGCCCAGAATTTTGGAATGCATTTTTCATGGCTGGCTGGCCTTATCGCCACTGTCGAGTGCTGGATCAACCTAGCGACGGCCGGGTGCTGGTGGTCGATGGCGGAGGGTTGCGTCGGGTTGCGGTCCTTGGCGACAGGATGGCGCATCTCGCAATGCAGAACGGCTGAAACGCCATCGTGATCCACGGTGCTGTGCATGACGTGGAAGCGCTCTGCCGCATGGACATCGCTGTATTCGCGCTCAACGCCGTTCCGCTTCGGGGCGGAGCGACGGTCATGGGGAAAGCGGGGTGAAGCCCAGTCTTTGCTGGTGCCGCCCATATTCGAGCGTGATCAGCTGATCAAAAGGCTTTCAGCCAAAGTGCCGGCCCTGAGTGATTCAGACATCCAAGCCGGTGTCGGCCCGCGCCCGGCCAAGGTGTTGCCAGTGACCTGGTCCGCTTCAACGATGCCCCTGTTCAATAGCGCTCGAGCCAATGGGCGTAGGGCGCAGGAAGCTTCCACGAAGCACGCTCCACACCCAGCTCTTTGGCTGCCGCATAGCTCCAGTGCGGATTGGCCAGATGCGCCTTGCCGACCATGACCACATCGAGCTGCTCGTCGCGCACAGTTTGCTCTGCCACGGCCGGATATCCGAATCCCCAGGCCGATGAGACCGGAATGCCGGCTTCGCGTCGAACGCGCTCGGCGATGGGGCCCATGAAGGCAGTGCCCCAAGGAATTTTTGCCGCTGGTGTCGAAAACCCGATGCTGACGCTCAGCATGTCGAGGCCGGCCGACTTGAACTGGCGCGTCAGCTCAATCGATTCGACCAAGGTCTGCTCGTCGCGGCCATCGAACTCCAGCACGCCAAAACGCAATGTCAACGGCAGGTTCTCCGGCCAGACCTCCCGCACCGACTTGAGTGTCTCGAGCAGGAAACGGCCGCGGTTTTCGGCGCTGCCGCCATAGATGTCTTCGCGCCGGTTCGATTCGGCGGAAAAGAAACTTTGCGCCAGATAGCCATGCGCGAAATGCAGCTCCAGCCACTCGAAACCGATATCCCGCGCACGTTTCGCAGCGTCGACGAAGTCCTGGCGCACGCGAGCAATGTCCTCGAGCGTCATGGCGCGCGGCTGCTTCTTCAGGCCGGGACCAAAGGCGATTGCAGATGGTGCGATCGTTTCCCAACCACGTGCATCGTTTTCCTCGATATGGTCGTCGCCTTCCCAGGGACGGTTGGCGCTGGCTTTGCGGCCTGCGTGACCGATCTGGATGCCCGGCACCGAGCCGGCCGCCTTGATGGACTGCACGATCGGCTTGAACGCTTGAGCCAAGTCATCGGACCAGATCCCGGCGCATCCTGGCGTGATTCGACCTTCCGGAGAGACGGCAGTCGCCTCGACGATGACCAGCCCAGCGCCGCCACGCGCCATGGATGCATAGTGAGCCAGGTGCCAATCGCCCACCAAGCCATCGGTCGCGGAGTATTGGCACATTGGAGGCACCGCGATGCGATTGCGCAGCGTTATGGATTTCAGAGTGAAGGGCTGGAACAGTGCGGACATAAGTTGTTTGCTAATACTGAGCGCTCAGGAAACGCTTCGATTGTTCGATAGTTATCGAAATAACGAGCGAGTCTATCTCAACACTTATGATTGCAGTCATGCGCCCTTTGAAGCACCCCCACGCCGACGAGCTGATTCTCGAGCGGGTGCTTTACGCGTTGAGCGATCCGGTGCGTCTTGAGATCGTGCGCCGCTTGGCAAGTGTGTCGATGGCAAGTTGCGGCGACCTGGATGGCGGACGGCCAAAGTCGACCGTATCGCACCACTTTCGGGTGTTGCGCGAATCCGGTCTTGTCCAGACCGAATGCGCTGGCGTGACCCACATGAACAAATTGCGTCGGGTTGAGCTGGATGGTCGATTCCCGGGATTAATGGATGCGATTCTGGGGCAACGGTCAGTGGACGCGACAGCCACTTAGAACGCTGCAGCAGGACAGGCGAGATGCTCGTCGAGGGCGCCGTTGCAGCCAAGTCATCGACTTCGTCAAGCATGTGGTCTTTGCGCGTCATATATTTCCCGTCGATACCGGACAGGCCGGCTGAAAAGTCAGGCGTGCAGGGCAACCGTTCGGCAAAGAAGCTGACCACTGGCAAGGCCAGCACGGCGAGGAGTTCGATCAGCAGCCGTTGCTCAGCGGACAACATTTCTTTGTAGCCCCCAGTATGCTGAAAGTCTCGAACAGCACTCTTCGGAGTTGACGAGCGGCACGTTGACGACGGCTTTCAGGCCCACGGATTGGATCAGCCGAGCATCGTCGAAGACCGCAGCCAAGGCGTGCTCCCCTTCGGTCACGAACACTTCAGCGCGTCGCGGCAACTGTTGCGTCCAAAGCGTGAGTGTTTTGTGCTTGCGACCCCCCCACCGAGCCAGATGATCGACAGCGGACTTCATAGGGGAAACCCCTGTTTGCATACGTATGCATAGAGTTGAAATTGCATACGCATGCATCACAACCTTGAAAGTTTTTACCCATGATCAGATATCTCAAGCGCGGCAAGGACGTCCAGATCCGCGCAGAAGACGACGCAAAAGTCCGTGCAACGGTCGAGAAAATAATCAAAGACGTGGAGGCTCGCGGGGACTCGGCGGTGCGCGAGTACAGCAAGCAGTTCGACCAGTGGGATCCTTCGGATTTCAGGCTTTCGGCCGCCGACATCGAGAAGGCACGCAAGAGCCTGTCGGGCCGCGAGATCGAGGACATCGCTTTTGCACAGAAACAAGTGCGAAATTTCGCGCAGATCCAGCGCGACGCGATGAAGGACGTGGAGGTCGAAACTTTTCCCGGCGTCATCCTCGGCCACAAGAACATCCCGGTGAATGCGGTCGGTTGCTACATCCCGGGGGGCAAATACCCGTTGCTGGCGTCGGCGCACATGAGCGTTCTGACCGCAAAGGTCGCCGGTGTGAAACGCATCGTCGCGACAGCGCCTCCGTACCAGGGCGCGCCGCATCCGGCCATCGTCACGGCGATGTCGATGGCCGGTGCCGATGAGATCCTGGTGCTCGGCGGTGTGCAGGCGGTGGTCGCGATGGCCGTGGGCACCGAGTCAGTGGCGTCGGTCGACATGCTGGTCGGACCGGGGAACATGTACGTCGCGGAAGCCAAGCGGCAGCTGTACGGCCGGGTCGGGATCGATCTGTTCGCAGGCCCGACCGAGACCCTGGTGATCGCCGACGACTCTGCAGATGGCGAGATGTGTGCGGTCGACCTGCTGGGGCAGGCCGAGCATGGTCCGACGTCGCCCGCGATCCTGCTCACCACCAGCGAGCAGTTGGCGCACGACACGATGGCAGAAATCGAACGCCAGCTGACGATCCTGCCGACAGCGGCCATTGCGGCCGTCAGCTGGGCCGACTATGGCGAGGTCATCGTCTGCGACACGCAGGAGGAAATGCTGCAAAAGGCCGACGAACTGGCCTTCGAACATGTGCAGGTGCTCACGCGCGACCCGGACTACTTCCTGAATCACCTGAGCAACTATGGCGGACTGTTCCTCGGTGCGCGTACCAACGTCAGCTTCGGCGACAAGGTCATCGGCACCAACCACACGCTGCCAACCAACCGCGCGGCCCGTTACACAGGCGGACTTTGGGTCGGCAAGTTCCTGAAGACCTGCACCTATCAGAAAGTGCTGACCGACGAAGCCAGCGCACTCATGGGCGAATACTGTTCGCGCCTCTGCCATATGGAGAACTTTGCCGGCCACGGCGAACAGGCCAACCTGCGGGTGCGTCGTTACGGCACGCGCGCCGATGTGCCTTGGTACCAGCCGGTGCCGGCGCTCGAGGGTTGACTGCGATGCAAGCGGTTTCAGTGGGCTCGTCGGCCAGTCCCCTTCCACGTGCACCGGGCTTCCGCGTCGATGGACGCCGAGCGCTGGTTACCGGTGCAGGTCGCGGAATCGGCCTCGCCGCTGCCGCCGCACTGGCACAGGCCGGCGCCGAGGTGACGCTGGCGGCACGCTCGGAGGCCGAGTTGCGCGAGGCCTGCGAGCGGATTCGCGCCGAAGGCGGGCAATGCGAGTATCTCGTGCTGGACGTCACCGACGCGAAGGCGGTGGAAGCCGCGCTGTCGGCTGTCGGGCCGTTCCAGATTCTGGTCAACAACGCCGGTCTCAATCGTCCCAAGCTCCTGATCGACGTGGAGGACACGGACATCGATGCGGTGTTCGACCTTAACGTGAAAGCCGCGTTCTACGTGACTCGCACGGTCGCGCGCGGCATGCTGTCCTCGCGCCTTCCCGGCTCAATCGTCAACGTCTCGTCGCAGATGGGCGTGGTCGGTAGTCCACGCCGCACCTTGTACTGCGCCAGCAAGCACGCGATGGAGGGCATGACCAAGGCGTTGGCCTGGGAGCTCGGGACGGCGGGTATCCGTGTGAACACTCTGTGCCCCACCTTCATCGAGACGGCGATGACCAGCGGAATGTTCGCCGAGCCGGCGTTTCGCACGTGGGTCTGCGACCGCATTGCGCTCGGCCGGCTTGGACGCGTCGAGGAGATCATGGGCGCGGTCGTGTTTCTGGCATCGGACGCCTCCAGCCTGATGACAGGCAGTGCCCTGATGCTCGACGGCGGATGGAGCGCCGCATGAGGGCCAGTCCGACCGCCCAGGACGTGGCCAAGCTCGCCAACGTCTCGCAGTCCGCCGTCAGTCGCACCTTCACGCCGGGCGCGAGCGTGTCGGAGGACACGCGCAACCGTGTCACGATCGCAGCGAAGTCGCTGGGCTACCGACCCAACGCCATGGCACGCAGTCTGATTACGCGGCGCAGCCGGATCATCGCGCTGGTGATGAGCTACCTCGAAAACCAGTTCTATCCGCTGGTCATCGAAAAGCTCTCTCAAAAACTGCAAAAGCAGGGCTACCACGTGCTGATGTTCATCAGCGACGGTAACGAGACAGACGGCGTGCTCGACGAGATCCTGCAGTACCAGATCGACGGCGTGGTGATGGCATCGGCCATGCTTTCGCAGACGCTGGCGCACCAGTGCGCCGACAGCGGCGTGCCGGTCGTGCTGTTCAACCGCGTGCCCGACACCAGCGCCTATGCACGCCACACCACCAGCTCGGTCACATCCGACAACCGGCGCGGCGGACGGTTGGTGGCGGAACTGCTGCTGGCACGCGGCCATCGGCGCATTGCTTTTCTGGCCGGCCTGGAGCAGTCGTCGACCAATGTCGAGCGCGAGCGAGGTTTCACCGAAGCAATGGCGCAAGCGGACGCAGCGGTTTACCGCCGTGCCGTGGGGCATTACAGCTTCGAGGGCGCGAAGCAAGCCACGCGCGAGATGTTCGGCGAGCCCGGATTGCGCCCGGACGCGGTATTCGTCGCGAACGATCACATGGCAATTGCCGTGATGGACGTGCTGCGTGGCGAGCTCGGGCTGCGCGTGCCTGAGGACGTCGGCGTGGTCGGCTTCGACGATGTACCCCAGGCAGCCTGGGGTGCCTATCGCCTGACGACCGTCGTTCAAAGCGTGGAGCAGATGGTTGCGGCGACGGTCGAGCTGCTGCACGAACAGATGCAACCCGATGCGCTGCCACGAAATGTCGTCATCGGGTGCCATCTCGTCGAGCGCGACTCGGTGCGTGCGGCGACGGCGCAACCTCCCTCCCCTACAAGAAAGCACCCATGACACTCCTTCGACGGACCCTGCTCCTGACCAGCGTTGCGCTTGCAACATCCACGAGCCTGTCCCTTGGCGTTGCGCACGCGCAGACGGCG
>JAQGMX010000243.1 GCA_028292145.1 Variovorax sp. | reverse complement strand
TTCGCCACCGATGCCGAAGCGGCGGCAACGCCCGGTGAGCCGCCCACGGCCGAGGGCACTTCGACGATGGGATTGACGCGGTTGCCAGCATCGACCGCACCTGCTGCGGAGGTCTTCGCGCCGGTTGGCGAGAACGCAGAAGTTCCTGGTGCCCTGCCGGAAGTAGCGTTCTGGTTGCCCTCCTGGCGTGCGGCTGCGAGTGTGACGGTCTTCGGTGGGATCACCAGATCGAAGACGGCAGGGTCGTAGCGGCGTTTGCTGCTGGAGAACGTGTGGTTGACAACTTCGGTGGTCAACGCGGTCCCGCTCACAGTCGTCGTCGCTTGCACTTCCTGCGACTTGTTGGCGATCGTGCCGCCGGTCACGGTGAGCGTGTGACCGGCCAGGATCTGGCTCATGTCGTTGGTGCTCCCGGCGCCGCTACCGACCGTCAGGGTCATGTCGCCACCCGAGACGATCTTTGCAGGAGCGGAGGTCGACAGCACCGGACTGTCGGTAGTGGCGGTGTACATCCAGATGCTGTAGTCGCGGTAGAAGCCGTTCGGGGTGGAGGCGGCCGCGCCGGGGCCGGTGGTGCCGGCGTAGACGGTGTCGACGAACGCCTGGGTCGCCAGGTCGAGCCCCGCATGGGCGGCGTAGAAGGCGTGCGCTTCGTCGTACTCGGCCTGGGTGACCGGATGGGCGAAGCCCTGGACGAGTTGGGAGTTGCCGTTCTGGTCGGGCGCATAGACGCCGATCTGTCCGACGACGGCGTTGCGGTCGAGGCGAAACGCGCTGTCCGCAGGCAGGTCGCGCGCCGGTGCGGTGACGCCGAAGGTGCGCCAGATCGGGTCCGTCGCTGCATACCAGGCACCAGCGATCGGCGTGGTCGTGCACTGGCCGGCGCCGCTGCTGCAGTCTTCGTAGTTGCTGTCGACGCTTCGTAGCGGACTCGCCGCGTAATAGGTCGCGAACTTCGCCAGCGGGTAGCTCGGCGAGGGGATGAGCAACCGGGTGCTGGGGTTGTTGTCGTTGGTGTCGGGCGCGAAGCCGGGGACGGCGGTCCAGCCGGAACCCGTCAGGCGGGCGATGAGCACGTCGCTGGCTTTGAACCGCACGCTGCTCCCCGGTGGGGCGAACTCGACAACCTGTTCCGTCGTCTGGTCCATGTGCCAGGTGACGCCGCCGTTGAGGTTGTTCAGCGTGCTCGCCGTGATGCCGACGTTGTTCAGCGCTTCGATGGTTGCGGCCTTGTTCTCCAGCAAGGCCGCGCTGCCCGTCGCCTGCCGGTTCGCGTCCAGCGCACCGCCGATGAACAGGTCGCCGCCGCTGAAGACGAGCGCGCCGTCTCGGTTGCGAAGGGTCTGCGCACCGATGTCGAGCCGCTCGCGCGCGGAGAGCGTGCCGGCTTTGGTGTCGCCGTTGACGGTCTCGGCGAGGTTGTCGACGGTGCCCGCAGCAATCGACAGATGGTCGCCGTAGATGCGACCCGTGCCGATGTTGGTCAACGTGCCGGCATCGACCTGCGTGTCGCGCCCGTCGATCAGGCCGCGGTTGCGCAGCGTGCCGCCGGCCTTGACGATCGTGGTGTCCCCGCGCATCTCGCCGGTGGCGGTGTTCTCCACGTCGCTGCCCGAGACGGTCAACACATTGCCGGCGAGCAGCTTGCCGTTGTTGGTCAGCGTGCCGGTGGTGGCATAGGTCAGGTTGCGGTTGGCGCTGACCGTGGCGTTGTTGACGAGGTTCTGCGTGAGCACGATCGACAGGTCCTGCTCGGACGCGAGCGTGCCGTCGGCACTGAAGGTGGCCGCGTCCAGTTGCAGGCTCTGGCCTGCGGTGAGCGTGCCGCCGGTGTTGGTGACAGCCAGCCTCTTGGCGCTCGGGTTGGCCCGGTTCGGGTCGAGGATGGCGAGCGTGTCGCCGGCCGATATCAGGCCGTTGACGTTGCTGACCGTGCCCGCGCTGGTGATCGTCGCATTCGCGTCTGCTCGAATGGCACCGCCATCGTTGTTCAGCGTCGCCGCAGTGATCGTGATGTTCTTGCCTTCGATGCCCTGGTCGATGCCCTGGTCGGTGCCGAGGGTGGCGCTGTTGTCGACGGTGCTCGCGGTGAGCGTGGTGGTGCCGGCCGAACGGATGAGCGCGCCGCTGTTCTGGATGGCGCCGCTGCCGACGTCGATCGTCAGGTTGCCGAGGGCGAGGGTCTTGCCGCTCCGGTTGTCGTAGATCGCACCGTTCGTGGCGATGGCCACATCGGCCTTGCCCAGCACGACGCCGCCGGCGGTATTGGTGAAGCTTCCCGTGCTGGCTGTGATCGCTCCGGCTGCCCCGATGAAGCCAGCCGAGTTGTCGACGGTGCCCGCGTTCACGGCCAACGTGCCGCCGCTGGCGATACCGCCTTGACCGGAGGAATGACCCGTGGCGTTGGTGTTCGCCAGCGACTGGCCGTGCGTATCGATGGTCGTCGCACCGCCGGACTGGACGAGGCCTTTGTCGTTGTTCAGCACGCCGGTCTGGAGGTCGACGGTGGTGGTGCCGGCGAGCGTGCCGAGGGTGTTGTCGAGCGCACCGCCGTTGGTGTTCACCGTGAGGGCTTTGCCCGTCGCCTTGCCCTGCGTGTTGACGAAGCCGGCGTTGACCAGGGATGTACGACCTGCGGCCTGCAGGGTGCCCTGGGTGTTGGTCGTGGTGCCCGAGGTAGTGACGGCCAGATCGCCGGTGACGGCCGCCACGGTCCCGAAGGTGTTGTCCAGGGTGGCAGCGGAGACGGCCGTCTTGCCG
>JAQGMX010000225.1 GCA_028292145.1 Variovorax sp. | reverse complement strand
CTCGACTACTACGACCTCGGCGTGACTACTTTCCTGATCCGCGGTTTCGATCCGCTCGAAGACGTGACCGACTACGGCCGCGAACTGATTCCGCGCACGCACGCCCTGGTCGCGGAACGTATCGCCGCGCAAAGGAAAGCGGCATGAGCGCCGTCCTTTCGATCGACCGTCGCGATGGGCCGTCGCTGCAGCTCAATCCGAATCCGAGACAGAAGTTCTGGTTCGATCCGCCCGCGCGTCGCTTCAACGTCGAGGCCGAACGCCGTCACCGCCAGGAGCGTCTTGCCGGGGCCTTCCGCCTGTTCGCGCGCTTCGGCTTCGCACAGGGGCTCGCCGGACACATCACGGCGCGCGACCCGGAGCTGACCGATCACTTCTGGGTCAACCCGCTCGGCCTCAACTTCGCGCGCATCAAGGTGTCGGACCTGCTGCTGGTCAATGCGAAGGGCGAGACCGTGATCGGCGAGCGGCCGCTCAACAAGGCGGCCTTTGCGATCCATGCGGCGATCCATGAGCACAACCCGAAGATCGTTGCTGCAGCCCACACGCATTCGACCTACGGCAAGGCCTGGTCGACGCTCGGCCGCAAGCTCGACACGCTGACCCAGGACGCCTGCGTGTTCCACGGTGACGTGGCGCTCTTCGACGATTTCACCGGCATGGTCGTCGACGACAGCGAAGGCCTGCGCATTGCCAAGGCGCTCGGCGACGGCAAGGGCGCGATCCTGAAGAACCACGGCATCCTGACCGCCGGACCGAGCGTGGAGGCTGCCGCCTGGTGGTACATCGCGCTCGACAACGCCTGCCACACGCAACTGCTGGCCGAAGCTGCGGGCAAGCCGCAACCGATCGACGAAGCCGTCGCCCGCCACACGCACGACCAGATCGGCGGCCCCGAGGGCGCGCTGCATTCATTCGAGAGCCTCTACGAAGGCCTGGTCGAAGCCGAGCCCGAACTGCTGCTCTGACCAGAAACGACAGGAACCACCGATGACCATCTCTCTTTCCCGCCGCACGATCCTGCGTACGAGCGGTGCCGCCGCCATCGTCGCGTCCAGCGGGCTGATCGCTTCGCAGGCGTTCTCGCAATCGGCCCGCAAGCTCACCTTCGCCTGGAACGCCTCGGCGTTCTGCCTCTCGCCCGTCGTGGTTGCGCAGGAGCGCGGCTATTTCGAGAAGAACGGGTTGCAGGTCGACCTGATCAACTACACCGGTTCGACCGACCAGTTGCTGGAATCGCTCGCGACAGCGAAGGCCGATGCGGCGGTCGGCATGATCCACCGCTGGCTCAAGCCGCTGGAAGCCGGCTTCGACGTGAAGATCGTCGGCAGTTCGCACGGCGGCTGCGTGCGGCTGGTCGGCGTGAAGGAAGCCGGGATCACCGATCTGCAGAAGCTCAGGGGCAAGACCATCGGCATCTCCGACATCGCCAGCCCGGGCAAGAACTTCTTCTCGATCCTGCTCAAGAAGAACGGCATCGACGCAGACAAGGACGTGAGCTGGCGCCAGTACCCGGCCGACCTGCTCGACATCGCGGTCAACAAGGGTGAGATCCAGGCGATCGCCGACGGCGACCCCACGCTCTACCTGATCGAGAAGCGCAACAAGGGCCGCTACGTCGAACTCGCCTCCAACCTTTCGGGCGAATACAAGGACAAGGTCTGCTGCATCGTCGGCGCGCGCGGCGAACTGGTGCGCAAGGACCGGCCGACCGTCGCCGCGCTGGTGCGCTCCATCGTGCAGGCCTCCGACTTCGTGGCCGAGAACCCGAACGAGTCGGCCAAGCTCTTCGCCAAGTACTCGCCGAAGGTGCCGGTCGAGGACCTGCAGGCCCTGCTCGGCACGCTCACGCACGCCCACCATCCGGTCGGCAAGAACCTGCGCGACGAGGTCGAGTTCTACGCGCGCGACTTCAAGTCGGTGGGCGTGCTCAAGCAGTCGACCGATCCCGCAAAGCTGGCCAATCACGTGGCCGTGGACGTGCTGGCATGACGACCGCCGATCTTCTGGGTGGACTGCCGGGCCGCGCATCGCCGTCGGCCCCGCGCGTTGTGGCGTCGGCACCGGTGCCGGCGCCTGCGCTGTCGCGTGCGTCGTCCTTGCCCGCATCGCTGCAGGATGCGGTGATCACCGGCATCTGGCGGACCGGTGTGGTGGCCGCGGTCGCGTGGCTCGCGCTCGGTGCGCTCACGCTTGCGTGGCCGAACAAGGAAGTCGGCTTCAGCGACTGGAACTTCACGACCGAACTCGGCGTCGCCGCACTGGTGGTGGGCGGAATGCTGCTGGCGTTCGCGCTGCTCGGCGCGCACGCGGGCCGCGTCGGTCGCACGCTGCGTCCCGCCGGGCAGTGGCTGATCGCCGGGCCGCTGCTGCTCGCGTTGTGGGAAGTGCTCACGGCCAAGCTCGGCCTGCTGCCGCCGCCATTTTTCGCGCCGCCGCAAAGCCTGCTCGACGTGGCGTATGAAGACTGGGCGCGGCTCGGGCTTTCGACGGCGCATTCGCTGCGGCTGCTGGCGCACGGCTTCGTGCTCGGCGCACTGGTGGGGTTCGGTACGGGCGTGTGGATCGGCTGGTCGCGCATCGCGGGCTACTGGGTGCATCCGGTGCTGCGCTTCCTCGGGCCGGTGCCTGCGTCCGCACTGCTGCCGCTGGCGTTCTTCTTCGCGCCGTCGAGTTATGCGGCGGCGGTGTTTCTGGTCGGTCTCGCCACGTTCTTTCCGGTCGCGGTGCTGACCTGGTCGGGCGTAGCGTCCGTGAACAAGAGCTACTACGACGTGGCCCGCACGCTCGGCGCATCCGAATGGTTCCTGGTGCTTCGCGTCGCCGTTCCGGCTGCGCTGCCGCAGGTCTTCGTCGGGCTGTTCATGGGGCTCGGTGCGTCGTTCTCGGTGCTGGTCACGGCCGAGATGATGGGCGTGAAAGCCGGCCTCGGCTGGTATCTGCAATGGGCGCAGGGCTGGGCGGCCTACGCGAACATGTATGCGGCGCTGCTGGTGATGGCGGTGCTGTGCTCCGGGCTCATCACGCTGCTCTTCACGGTGCGCGACCGCGCGTTGTCGTGGCAGAAGGGGACGGTCAAATGGTGAGCACGGTCGTCGAGCGGGGCGCGCACATCGATATCCAGGGCGTCAGCCATTGGTTCAGGCAGCAGGGCGGGGTGCTGCACGTGATCGACGGCATCGACCTGCAGGTCGCGCCGGGTGAGTTCGTCGCATTGCTCGGGCCGAGCGGCTGCGGCAAGTCGACCCTGCTGCGTCTGGTCGCGGGGCTGGAGCCTGCGGTGACCGGCCGGATCACGCAGGACGACGTCGCCATCGAAAAGCCCGACCCATCGCGCATTGTGGTGTTCCAGGACCCGACGCTCTACCCGTGGCGCAGCGTCTGGGACAACGTGGCGTTGGGCTTGCAGGCACGCGGGCTGCTGAAGTCGCAGCGTTCGCGTGTCGACGACGCGCTGGCGCTGGTCGGGCTGGGCGACTTCGCAGCGAGCTTTCCGCACCAGCTTTCGGGCGGTATGGCGCAGCGGGTGGCGCTGGCACGCGCGCTGGTCAACGACCCGCGGCTGCTGGTTCTGGACGAACCGCTGGGCAAGCTCGATTCGCTCACGCGCATGGCGATGCAGAGCGAACTGCTCAATCTCTGGCAGCGCGCCGGTTTCTCCGCGCTTCTGGTGACGCACGACGTGGAGGAGGCGCTGTTCCTGGCCAACCGCGTGATCGTGCTGAGCGACCGGCCGGCTCGGATCACGGCGGAACTGACGGTGGACCTGCCGTATCCGCGACATCGGGGGCACCCGCGGCTGGTCGAGTTGCGCCACGAAGCGTTGCGGCACCTCGGGCTGGACGCGACCTGGTGACTGCGGGGACGATGTGTGAGCGCCTGGATAGACGGCGGGTGGCTCAACGGGTTGATCGCGTTGCTGCAGGCTTCGCAGCTGGCTTTGCTTCGCTGTCTCGCCTGGCTTGGGTTGACCGGGACGGCGCACGGACAGCCGGCCTGGCCGTGGGGTTTGCGGCTGTCGGGCGAGAACCTGCTGATCGATCTCGGCCAGGCACGGCGGCTCGGATGGACGTTGGCGATCCTGACGCTCGTCGTCGTCGTGGTGCTGCTCGCAGCGATTTGGCGACGTCGACGCTGGCCCCTGCTGGCGACCGTGCCGCTGCTGCTCTTTTTTGCGCCCTGGCCGGATGCGAATGTCGCCTGGGTTCCCGCGACGCCGGCCAGCTTTCACCGCTCGCCGAACGGATTTTCAGTCGCGTCCATCGCGCAGGGTCGCGCGCTCTATACACAGCATTGCGTGGCCTGTCACGGCGACGACGGGCGCGGGCAGGGTCCGCTGGCGGCCGATCAGCCGGTGTGGCCACCGAACCTGGCGGGACCGCTCTTGTGGCGCCGCGCCGACGGCGATCTGCTGTGGCATGTGCTGCACGGCATGCAGGACCCGCGCGGCAACGCGTCGATGCCGGTCTTCGGCGATCGGCTGCG
>JAQGMX010000219.1 GCA_028292145.1 Variovorax sp. | reverse complement strand
GCGGCGCGACGATCAAGCTCGACGGCATTGAATTCGCCAATCCGGCCTGGGCACGCGACCCGTATCTCGTACGCGCCGAACGCGCCGAATTCGAAATCCGCTTCTGGCCGCTGCTCGGCGGCAAGGTGGTCATTCCGCGAATTGCGCTGACATCGCCGGTTGTCGGGCTGCAAATGGAAGAAGACGGCCGGCGCACGTGGGCGCTGGGCAAGGACACTTCGGACAAAGGCACCGTGCCGGAGATCGGGCGCGTCGAGGTCGACGGCGGTGCGGTCGACTTTCTCGCCAAGCACCTGGGCGTCGATCTGCACGCCGACATTAATTTCGATTCCAGCCTGGGCGATCTGCCGCTGAGCTTCAAGATCAAGGGCACGTACCAGAAGCAGCCGCTGACGGCTCAGGGGCGTACCGGCAACGTCCTCCAGCTCACTTCCAGCGGACAGCCGCCGTTTCCGCTCGAAATCGATGCTGCGGCCGGCCAGACCCGGTTGAAAGCCACGGGCGCCGTCGCGTCGCTCGACGGTCTCGACGGCATCGACGCCAAGGTCGACTTGCGCGGCCAGACCCTCGGCGCGCTGTTTCCGCTGCTTGGCATCGCGCTGCCCGACACCTCTCCCTATGCGATCGATGTGCATGTCACGAAGCAGGGCACGGTCTGGAAAGCCGATGCGCTCAAGGGCAAGCTGGGCCTGTCGGACATCGCCGGCGAGATGACCTTCGATCAAGGTCAGAAGAAGCCGATGCTCAACGGACAGTTGCGTTCCAGCGTGATGGATATGGACGATCTCGGCCCGCTGATCGGCCTGCCGCCGACCAGCCGCTCCGCCAGTTCCGTCGAAGGCGTGACGGCGCCTGCAACTGTCAAGCGCGCGAAGGGGAGCGGCGACAAGGTCCTGCCGACGGCGACGCTGGACCTCGAACGCCTGCGCGCCATGAACGCCGATGTGAAATACACCGCCGACCGCATCCGCAACGTGCGGGACATTCCGCTCGACAAGGGCAGCGTGCATGTGGTGCTCAAGGACGGCGTGCTGACGCTCGACCCGCTCGATCTGGGCGTGGCCGGCGGCAAGCTGTCCGGCGCGATCCGCATCGACTCGACCCAGACGCCGGCTGATATTCGTGCTTCGCTCGACATCCGGGCCCTCCAGTTGAACCGAATGATTCCGAAGGTCGAGACGATGAAGACGAGCTTCAGCAATCTTGACGGCCGCATCAACCTGTCCGGCCGCGGCAATTCGGTGTCCGAGTGGCTGGGAAGTGCGTCAGGCGATGTGGCCGCGCTCACCGGCAGCGGTCGTTTCAGCAACCTGCTGCTCGAATTTGCCGGCCTCGACGGCGGCGAAGTCATCAAGTTCCTGCTGGGCGGCGACAACAACGTGAACATGCGCTGCGCGGCGCTGGCTTTCGACGTCAACAAGGGCGTGATGAACAGCCGCGAGATCGTCTTCGACACCACCGACACCGTGTTTCACGCCACCGGCAATGCCAACCTCGGCACCGAGAAGATGGATTTTGTGATCCGTCCGGAGCCCAAGGACATGAGCATCCTGTCGCTGCGCACGCCACTGGTCATCGGCGGCTCGTTCGGCGACCCTTCGGTGGGCGTGAAGGCCGTTCCGCTGGCAGCGCGCGGTCTGGCAGCGCTGGCGCTCGGCGCGATCAATCCGTTGCTGGCGCTGGCTGCGACGATCGAAACAGGCCCGGGCAAGGACGCAAACTGCCTGGAGGTCCTGAGCGACGCCCGCAAACCGTCGACGGCCGGTGCGGCTTCTGGCGCCAGCAAGGCAAAAACGGCGCGCAACCCACAGACTGCCAAGTAAGCCGGCTAGCTAGTGGCGGAGCGGTGCGGTGCGCAGACACCGCATTGCGGATCGCGCAGGACCTTCATTGTGTCGAACGATGTGCGTCGTCCGTCGTACATCAGCAGGCTGCCTGCCATCGACGGTTCGATCCCTGCGAGCAGCTTGAGCGCCTCGCTTGCTTGCAGCGCGCCGATGGTGCCGACGACCGGCGCAAAGGCGCCCAGCACCGCACAACGTGTCTCTTCGAATGCCGCGTCGGGGGGGAAGACGCAGGCGTAGCAGGGCGATTCCGCATTCCGGGTGTCGTACACGCCCAATTGCCCGTCAAAACGGATCGCCGCGCCGGAAACAAGCGGTATCGAATGCTTGACGCAGGCATCGTTGACGATGTGGCGTGTGACGAAGTTGTCGCTGCAGTCGATGACGACATCGACGCCCGGCATCAGTTCGGCCAGCAACGCTGGGTTGATACGCACCGCGTGTGTCGCAATGACGATCGACGGATTGATTTCGCGCATGGCCTGTGCAGCCGATTCGACTTTCGCCAGGCCGACACGTCCGGTCGTATGCGCGATCTGCCGCTGGAGATTGGTGAGGTCGACCATGTCGTCGTCGACCAGCGTGATGCGGCCGACGCCTGCGGCAGCGAGGTAAAGCGCCACGGGCGAACCCAGCCCGCCGACGCCGACGATCAGCGCGTGCGCGGCGTCGACGCGGGTCTGGCCGTCGATGCCGAACTCTTCCAGCAGGATGTGCCGCGAATAGCGCAGCAGCGCTTCGTCGTTCATGGGAGCCGACCGCGGGCGCCGTGCGCGCCCGGCAGATCAGTTTT
>JAQGMX010000218.1 GCA_028292145.1 Variovorax sp. | reverse complement strand
CCCAGCCAGGCCCATGGCGAAAGGTGTTCCCCGATGAAAAAGAAGCCGGCCAGCGCCACCAGCAGCGGCGCACTGCCGCGCATCACCGGATAGGTCAGCCCGAGATCGCCGTGGCGGTAGGCACCGGCCAGCGCGATGTAGTAGCCGACATGGACGACGGTCGATGCGGCGATGTACGGCCAGGCGGCGCGGTCCGGCAGGCCGGTCCAAAGCAGCAGAGGCAGCGCAACGAAGAAGCCGAGGCTATGGATCAGCGCGGTATCGAGCTGCTTGTCGCGCCCCGACTTGATGAGCGCGTTCCATCCCGCGTGAAGAAGTGCGCCGCAGAGAACGGCCAGGAAGATGGGCGTCGTCAATGCGGCGTGCCGGGCTCGGCTCGGTGCAACAGGCAGCGTTCGGCGATGGCTAGGTAGTGCGAAAGCGGCGGTGTCGTCTTGACCGGTGCCTTGGCCAGATCGTCCCAGAGCCGCAGAGCGACGGCATCGTCTGCGTGTTTCCTGGCGATGAAGGCGGCAGCGTCTTCGGGGCTGAAACTGCCGCCTTGCAGCGCAAGACTGCGCTTCGAATCTTCCGACAGCTGCGACCAGTAGCCGGGGCGCGTCGCGCAAAGGTAGCGCTTGGCATCGACATGCCAGCGAATCGCATCGAGCAGGCGTTCGCCGAACAGACCGCGAAGAAAGGGCAGCGCGAAATACTGATGCATGTCGTCGATGCCGCGCAAGCTGGGCGATTCGCCTTGATCGTTCAGCAGATGGCCGAGGTCGTGTAGCAACGCCGCCGTGATCAGCTCGTCGTCGGCGCCGGCTTCTTCGGCGAGCTGCGCAGTCTGCAAGGCATGCGCCAGCTGCGTCACCGGCTCGCCGCTGTATTGCGCCGCGCCGTGCTTCGCGAACAGGGCGGCGATGTCGGTGAGCGTCAGCGCCATGTCATCACACCTCGACCTTGGCCGGACGCGTCGCGCTGGACGGTGGCTGCGCGGTCGTGATCTGTTTCTGCTTTTGCTCGTAGTTGCGCAGTGTGCGTTCGCGGCTGTTCATCACGTGCTGGTACATCGCCTGACCCGCGGCTTCGGGGTCGCCGGCCGCGATCGCCTTGACGATCTGCCGGTGCTCGCGCGAATAGACGGTCATCGATTCGTTGGTAAGGTTCTGGCGCCGGAAAAGCGAAAGTTCGTTGACCAGCTTGCGGTAGGTGGCGATGAGCTTGGCATTGCCGGCCAGCTGCAACAGCCGGTCGTGGAAGGCGAGGTTGAAGCGGTGATAGTCGCGCGCATTGTCGGATTTGACCGCCAGATCCATCGCATCGACGAGCTGACGCAGCTCTCGAATTTCCGTTGTACCGAGCCCGGCGGCCAGCTTGCGCCCGACATACAGGTCCATCACCGCACGCACCTCGAAGATTTCCAGCGCTTCTTCGATCGGCACATGACGCACGAAAACGCCGCGGTTCTTTTCCGTCTGCACCAGACCGGCTTCCTCGAGCATGCGGAACGCCTCCCGCACCGGCCCGCGCGACACGCCGAGCTGGTCGGCCAGCGTGGATTCGGTGAGCTTGGCACCGGAATCGAGTTCGCCGTCCAGGATCATGCGTTCGATCTCGGCCTGCACCAGTTGGGTGAGCGAATTGCGCTGCAGTTGTGCGATCGCGGGGTGAGGGGAGACGGTCTTGGCCATGATCGGATCGTAGGGAGAAGATTGCAGATTGTCTACGATCTACAAAAGACAATTGACGATTTCTGCGAAGTGGCCCCGATTTTGCTTGAGCGTTGTGTCACGAAGATGTCGTCTCGTGCCACCACAGTTCCTTTCTTTCGAAAACAGGAGTCCCCGTTCATGAAGTACGCGAAATCTTTGGTGGCCGCCGTTCTCGGCCTGGCTTTTGCGGGCGGCGCCCTGGCGCAGAAGACGCAGCTCACCGTCTACACCGCGCTGGAAACCGACCAGCTCAAGGCCTACCAGGAGGCGTTCAACAAGGTCAATCCGAACATCGAGATCAAGTGGGTGCGCGATTCGACCGGAGTCGTCACGGCCAAGCTGCTGGCAGAGAAGGCCAACCCGCAGGCCGACGTGATCATGGGCGTGGCTGCGACCAGCCTGGCGCTGTTCGACCGCAACGGGATGCTTGAACCCTACGCGCCGCTCAATCTCGACGCGATCATGACCCAGTACCGCGACAAGAAGAACCCTCCCGCCTGGTTCGGCATGGACGTGTTCGGCGCGGTCGTCTGCTTCAACACCGTCGAGGCGAAGAAGAAGAACATCCCGATCCCGACGACCTGGAAAGACCTGACCAAGCCCGAATTCAAGGGCCAGGTCGTGATGCCGAACCCGGCGTCCTCCGGCACCGGCTACCTCGACGTGGTGTCGTGGCTCCAGCTGTGGGGCGACGACGGCGGCAAGGGCGGCGGCTGGAAGTACATGGACGCGCTGCACGAGAACATCGGCCAGTACACGCACTCCGGTTCCAAGCCCTGCAACATGGCGGCTGCCGGCGAATACGTCGCAGGTGTTTCGTTCGAATACCGCGGCCACACCAACAAGTCAAAGGGTGCGCCGATCGAACTCGTGTTCCCGAAGGAGGGCCTGTTCTGGGATCTCGAAGGTTTCGCGATCTACAAGGGCACCAAGAAGCTGGAAGCCGCGAAGAAGCTGGCCGACTGGGCTTCGTCGAAGGACGCCATGATTCTTTACGGCAAGAACTTCGCGATCACCGCC
>JAQGMX010000161.1 GCA_028292145.1 Variovorax sp. | reverse complement strand
CGGGCAACGTCCAGTTGCGCCTGTCGGCGACCATGCCCGTCACCTCGAGCTGGTAGCTCGCCTCCTCGACCACGCGGATCTCGCTTTCGCCGTAGTACGCGTTGAACGGAAACGGCCGCGCGATCATTGATTCCGGGTAGGTCGGCGCCAGCTGCGTCGGGTCGAACAGCCAGCCCTGGACGGTGTCGTTGAGGTGCGAGATGCGGCCGAGTGCTGCCTCGACGCCGGCGTTGTCGCTGATGCTGCAGCCGGTGAGCATCGAAAGACCGCCCATCGTCAGCGTGCGCTGGAGATAGGCGCGCCGCGCCGGTTGCTCGACCTTGCGGCCGATCAGCTTGCGGGCTTCGGCGAGCGCGGCATCGCCGTCGACGCCGATCAGGGGAATCCGTCTAAAGATGTTCATGATGTTTCTCGTGAGTGACCGTTCAGCATGGCGAGCAGGGTGCGGGGCACCAGCGCCACCATCACCAGATGCACGACCACGAAAGCAACCAGCGCGGCCATGGCGAAGAAGTGGATGCGCCGGGCGAACTCGTAGCCGCCCAGCAGGTCGCGCAGCAGGCCGAACTGCACAGACTTCCACAGCACCAGTCCGGAAAGCACCAGCAGCACGATGTCGAGCATCACGAACAGGTAGGCGAAACGCTGCACATGGTTGTAGCGGCGCGGGTCGGCATGCGAGAGCTTGCCGCGCAGGGCGTCCCGTGCATCGCGGAAGATGCCTCCGATCGAGAGCGGAAAGAACTTGGCGAACAACCGGCCGCTGACGATGTTCAGCGTGAGGTAAACCAGCCCGTTCGCCGCCAGCAGCCACATCGCCGCCAAGTGCCATTGCAGCGCGCCGCCGAGCCAGCCGCCCAAGGTGAGGGCAGCCGGAATGTCGAACGGGAAGAACGGCGCCGCGTTGTAGATGCGCCATCCGCTGGTCACCAGCACCAGCACCGCCAGCGCGTTGAGCCAATGGGTGATGCGCATCCACACCGGATGGATCGGCGAGTGTCTCGGGCGGCTCGGGATGGTGGATCGGCTTTGCATGGAGCGGATTGTTTGGCCGGCCCCCTCGCCGATTCATCACGAACAGTTCAATTAATCGTGATAACTCCCGCGCCGGTATCGCGGGACAATCCGCCCCACATGGAAACCGCCAAACGCGTGCTGATCGTCGAGGACGATGCCCACATCGCCGAATTGCTGCGCATGCACCTGCATGACGAGGGTTATGCCGTCACGCATGCGGCCGACGGAAACGCCGGCATTCGCGAACTCGAGCGCGGCAGCTGGGACGCGCTGGTGCTCGACCTGATGCTGCCCGGCGTCGACGGCCTCGAGATCTGCCGCCGCGCCCGTGCCATGACCCGCTACACGCCGATCATCATCACCAGCGCACGGTCGAGCGAGGTGCATCGCATCCTGGGGCTCGAACTGGGCGCCGACGACTATCTCGCGAAGCCGTTCTCGGTGCTGGAACTGGTGGCGCGGGTGCGTGCGCTGCTGCGGCGCACGGAGGCGATGGCCCGCAACGCGCGCCTCGAGTCGGGCCGTTTGGAGCTGGGCGGTCTGGGAATCGATCCGGTATCGCGAGAAGTGCAGCTCGACGGCCGGCCGATCGACCTGACGCCGCGCGAATTCGACCTGCTGTATTTCTTCGCCCGCCATCCCGGCAAGGTGTTTTCGCGGCTCGACCTGCTCAACCAGGTCTGGGGCTACCAGCACGACGGCTACGAGCACACGGTCAACACCCACATCAACCGGCTGCGCATCAAGATCGAGACCGATCCGGCCGCGCCGCGCCGCATCCTCACGGTCTGGGGTCGCGGCTACAAGCTGGGCGCACCGACGGCTGGCGCGGCTGGGGAGACACCATGAGCTTCTGGCGTGCGAGCCTGTCGTTGCGACTGTCGGTGGTTTTTGCGGTGCTGCTGCTCGTGTGCAGCGGCGTGTCGGCCTGGCTGCAGGTAAAGGCCAACGGCCGCCATGAGCAGGAGGTGACGCAGCGCCTGTCGCTCGGCTTGGCGGCGCACATTGCGGGCGACACGGCGTTGATGCAGGGCGGTGGCGTCAATGCCGATGCCGTACGTGGCCTGTTCGACAAATTGATGGCGGTCAATCCGAGCGTGGAGGTTTACCTTCTCGGCGCCGACGGGGTGATCAGGGCGCAGGCTGCGCCGCCCGGACACCTCCGGCACGAGCGGGTCGACCTGGCGCCGGTGCGCCTTCTGCTGGCGGGGGCGCCGTTGCCCATCCTCGGCGACGACCCGCGCGGCGACGGCACGCCCAAGGTATTCAGCGCCGCGCCGCTGAAGGTCGACGGACGCGATGCGGGCTATGTCTACGTGGTGCTGTCGGGGGAAGATCGCGAAGCCCTGTCGGCGAATCTGTCGGTCGATGGCGTGTTGCGCACGACGCTCTGGTCGATGGCGCTCGTCGTGTTGCTGGGATTGCTGGCCGGATTGGCTGCCTTCTACTGGATCACGCGACCGCTGCGCCAGCTCACCGACGCGATGCGCGGCTTCGACGCCGGCAATGCCGCTGCGCAGGCGCATCCGCTTGCGGTGCCATCGACCCACGCGACCGGCGACATCGCCGCGCTCGGCCGCACGTTCCAGATGATGACCGAGCGAATTGCCGAGCAATGGCGCGAACTCAACGCGCGCGATCAGCAGCGACGCGAGCTCTTTGCGAATATTTCGCATGACCTGCGCACGCCACTGACGTCGCTGCACGGCTATCTCGAAACCCTGCTTCTGAAGTCCGAAACCCTGGCGCCAGCGGACCGGCGTCGGTATCTCGAAATCGCGCTCGGGCAGAGCCGCAAGGTCGGGCGTCTGGCACAGGAATTGTTTGAGCTGGCGCGGCTCGAGTACGGCGTCGTCAAGCCCGAGAAAGAATGCTTCGCGCTGGCCGATCTGGTGCAGGACGTGTTCCAGAAATTCGAACTTGCTGCCGAGGCTCGGAGCCAGCGTTTGACCGCCGATATCGCCACCGACCTGCCTGTCGTCACCGCCGACCTCGGCATGATCGAGCGCGTGCTGACTAACCTGCTCGACAACGCCATCCGCCACACACCCGAAGGCGGCGAGATCGTGGTCAAGCTTGCGCAGCAGAACGACGGCGAAGGTGTGTCGGTCGAGATCAGCGACACCGGTCCCGGCATCCCCAGCGAACTCCAGCCCGTGCTTTTTACCCGGCCTGCCTTCTCGTCGACGACATCGCCGGGCGATCGCAGCGGCGGCCTCGGCCTGATGATCGTGCGGCGCATCCTGCAGTTGCATGACAGCGACATCCGGTTGTTGTCGCAGCAGGGGAAGGGTGCGGTGTTTGCTTTTCAGCTGGGTTGACCGGGCGTCTTGGCCAAGCTCAACGTCATGAACACGCTGTTCGGATCCTCGAGATAAGAGCCGAACGGCCCGGTCGGAACGAAGCCGACGCTCTCATACAACCGGTGCGCCGGCACGAACGCCGCGACCGTTCCGGTTTCCAGGCTCAGCCGCTCGTACCCGCGTGACCGTGCGACTTCGATGATGCGCATCAGGATCGCACGGCCCGCGCCAGTCCGGCGACGCGCTACCGGCGTGCGCATCGACTTGACTTCGCCGTGCCTGGCGTCGATCTCCGAAAGCGCCCCGCACCCCAGCAAACCGCCATCGTCCCAGGCCGACCAGAACGTGACGCCCGGCGCCCGCAGCCTCTGAAGGTCCAGCGCATGCACGCTCTCCGGCGGTCCCAGCGAATGCATGCTGCGGAGATGTTCTTGCAGTAGCGAATGGATTTCAGGACGACTCAGGTCGTCGATCTCGATCTTCATTGTGGCTTGCCCCTCGTTGCTTGCTTGTTAATACTATCTATTTGCAATAGCCGCAAAGTAAAAAAATATGTAAAGCATTGGATCTCCATGCGGTTTCTAGTTTTTTTAGTGAGAGCTTTTAGGTAATTGTTTTATTGCACTGCCGGCGTTAAGTTTGATGAAGCAATACAAGTTGGAGTTTGAATCTGTTTTGCTTTTTTTAAAAAACATCCGGAAGATGAGATGAAATTGTTTTGCCGTCGAGAAATCGATGAAGAGAGCTGCTCTGAATGGGCTTTGAAAGCATTCGACGCGTTCGAGAGAATTCTCGTTGACAGAGAGAGGCAGTTTCCGTGTACCTTTGGTATTTCAGGATTCAAAGCCAATCAGCTGCGGTTTTGCTTCGTGGATGCCAATCCGGCAAGTCGATTCGGCATCGAGCATGCTGCGGCCGCTCTGCAGTCCTACTTGCCTATGGCAAGGGCGGCAGGTAGCAACACATCTCTAGTGCTCTTTTTCAATGAGACTGCAGATTTGGGTGTGGACGTCTGTCGAGAAATCTTCTGGGCACTTCTCAATGGCATGAGGCAGTTGGACAGTCGACCTTGGCCGGAAAGTATTCCAGTTGAGACAGAAGCAGATCGCTGGGAGTTTTCTTTTGCGGGCGAGCCGGTCTTCGTGGTGTGCAATACACCGTCTCACAAGCAACGACTGAGCCGCTTCGGCTCTGCGTTCACGCTGACGTTCCAACCGCGCTGGGTTTTCGAGGGTATCGTCGGTCCTTTAGCTCCCAATGGGCTTGCAGTAAAGAATCAGATCCGCAGTCGTCTGTCCAGATACGACTCGGTCCCGGTTTCCCGACATCTAGGAGAGTTCGGCGCATTGGGCAATCGGGAGTGGAAGCAGTATTTTCTGAGCGATGGGGTTGAAGAAACCGGTAGTTCGTGTCCTATGACGGCGCGCCCACGCGTTGCAAATCCCTGGGTTGTCGGCACCGGTGCTTCCGACCTGCAGGGCGTGGTGTCTCAGCTGCTCCCGCCGACTGGATCGGTAGAGGTTCAGGTGGACACGCCCCATCGTATTCATCCTGTGCATTCGCACGATTCCGATGAAACGCTTCACATCATTTCGGGAAGCATCATCTTCAAGGTCGGGGAAGAAACGTTCGACTGCGGACCCGGCGACCGGTTGATGCTGCCTGCACATATCAGCCACGCTTCAGAGGCTGGACCCGCAGGATGTATCTATGTCATCGCCAGTCGGCTCGTCGATTACGAGACCAAGAGGTCGCCGTTCCTGGAGGCCCTATGACCCGCGGGCGATCAAAGATCGGCGTCGTCGTGGCGACGGCGTTGTCAGTCACCATCATCGTGGGTGCCGGTTTGCTGGCGTTGCCCGGACTCAGTTTCGACGTTGCAGGCCGCTTAGGCTGGGTGCCGTGGGTCCTTGTCGCTTCGGCGATGTTGCCGCTGCTCATCATCTTTGCCTACTTCGGAAAAACACACCCTAGTGCCGGCGGTGTCGTCGGTTATGTGCGCGCCAGCTTGGGCGCACGATGCGCGACGATGTGTGAGGTGATCGTGCTTGGCACCTTCACCTTGGGCGTGCCTGCCATTGCGCTGATCGGCGCGCAGTATCTGCAGTCGGCGTTGCCCACGACCGGTGTTGGATTGCTGGCCAGCGCGATCGTCACTCTGGCATTTGTTGCAGGCGTCATCGGCCTGAGGGTATCGGGTGTGATTCAGACATCGATTGCATCTTTGATCGTGCTGGGTCTGGTTGTCGTCGGTGTCGGTTTTATCGGTGCATTGCCCGACGCCTCGCAAACCGTCTCCGATGCGGTAGTGCCAGCGGGGAGCGTTCATTCCGTACTTTCGGCCGTGCCATACATTCTTTTTGCCTTTACCGGATGGGAAATGACGGCTTTCCTCGCGGAAGACATGGCCGATCCGAGGCGCGATATTCCGAGGTCCATCTGGACCAGCTTCGTGATCGTGGCCGTTCTCTACATCGCCATCGCGTGGCTGGTCGCTACTTACGGACAGCAGACCCGGGCCTGGACACAGGCACCGGTGGCCGAGATGGCAAAGGTCTGGTTGGGACGTGCGGGGGGCCAGTGGGTGGCCGTTGTCGCAGCCCTGCTGGTTCTCGCAAACGTGGTTGCCGCATTCATCTCCGTATCGCGGGCGATCTTTTCCGCCGGGCGCGATGGGGTGTTGCCGCGCGCTTTATCCAAAGTAGACCGACGCGGCGAACCGTTGCTCGCCATGACGCTGACATACGTCATCTTTCTGGCAGTCATCGCCGCACATGCGCTCGACCTGCTCAGGGTCGACACCTTGCTGCAACTCGCCGGTCAAAATTTCTTCGTGCTCTATTTTTTGGTCGCGATCGGCTACGTCAAGCTGCAGCGCGGTTC
>JAQGMX010000155.1 GCA_028292145.1 Variovorax sp. | reverse complement strand
TGACCGCGCGGCGCGGCAGATCGTTGAAACCGCCGGTGCCGAGGTGATCGAAGAAGCGACGCCACGGCGGGGCGAGTTCCGGACGGGGAACCGTCGGTCCGGACGGTAGCGGAGCGGCAACGGGCGGCGGCTGCTGCGATGCATCGTAAAGAACCGCGCCGGGCGCCGCCGATGCCGCGGACGCCGGTTTGGGCGGCGTCGCGGCGACGGCCGCGCCGCGCAGTTCGTCGTAATGACCGGGCGTCGATGGCGGCGCGAGCAAAGACGCCAGCGCAGCGGAAGACTCCGTCGCCTGCGCGTCGAACAGCGATTCGTTCAGCGGATCCACCATCGCCGCATCGTCATCCGCGGCGCAGGTCGAGCGTGAACGGGAACTCGCGACTTCCCGCCAGTTCGATCGTGGCCGGCGGCGTGTTCATCACGCCCGGCGTGTGGCCCATTCGAGAGAAGCGCGAATGGCGACGGCTTTCGGCTTCGTAGGCGTTGACCGGGAAGGTGTCGTAGTTGCGACCGCCCGGATGCGCCACGAAATACTGGCAACCGCCGAGCGAACGCTTCATCCATGTGTCGACCAGGTCGAAGGTCAGCGGCGCATGCGCTCCGATGCTCGGATGCAGCGCCGACGGCGGATTCCATGCCTTGTAGCGCACGCCGGCGACGAATTCGCCGGTGGTGCCGGTCGGCTGCAGCGGCAGCACCTTGCCGTTGACGGTCACGACATGGCGGCTTTCGTTCAGGCCGGTCACGCGCACCTCGATGCGTTCGAGCGACGAATCGACATAACGCACCGTGCCGCCCGACGAGCCTTCCTCGCCCATCACGTGCCACGGTTCGAGCGCGTTGCGCAGCGACAGCTCGACGCCCATCGCCTGAACCTGACCGACCAGCGGGAAGCGGAATTCCAGATGCGGCGCGAACCAGTCCGGATCGAACGGGAAGCCGGCCAAGCGCATCTCGGCGATGACATCGTCGAAATCCATCTTGACGAAGGTCGGCAGCAGGAAGCGGTCGTGCAACTCGGTGCCCCAGCGCGTGGCCGGCGCCTTGTATGGCTCGTCCCAGAAACGCGCGATGAAGGCGCGCAGCAGCAGTTGCTGCGCGATGCTCATGCGGGCGTGCGGCGGCATTTCGAAAGCGCGCAGCTCGAGCAGTCCGAGGCGGCCGGTCGACGAATCGGGCGAATACAGCTTGTCGATGCAGAACTCGCTGCGGTGCGTATTGCCGGTCACGTCGACCAGGATGTTGCGCAGCGTGCGGTCGACCAGCCATGCCGGCATGTTGGCACCGTAGATTTCGCGGTTCTTGGCGATTTCCTTGAGCGCGATCTCCAGTTCGTAGACCTGGTCGTTGCGGGCTTCGTCGACACGCGGCGCCTGGCTCGTCGGGCCGATGAACATGCCCGAGAACAGGTAGCTCAGCGACGGATGGTTGTGCCAGTAGAGCAGCAGGCTGGCCAGCAGCTCTGGTCGGCGCAGGAATGGGCTGTCGTTCGGCGTGGCGCCGCCCATCACGAAGTGATTGCCGCCGCCAGTGCCGGTGTGGCGACCGTCGGTCATGAACTTCTCGGCCGAAAGGCGCGTTTCGAACGCGGCTTCGTAAAGGAATTCGGTGTGGTCGACCAGTTCCTTCCAGTTGTTCGCCGGATGGATGTTGACCTCGATCACGCCCGGATCGGGTGTGACGGCGAGCATCTTCAGACGCGGATCGCGCGGCGGCGGATAGCCTTCCATCACGACCTTCAGGCCGAGTTGCTCGGACGTCGCTTCGATCGCGGAAACCAGATCGAGGTAGTCCTCCAGGCGCGCGAGCGGCGGCATGAAAACGTACAGCACGCCCGAAGCGCTGCCGACCTTCTCTGCAGCCGGGCCGTTGGCACGGCGCGGATCGCGCACTTCGACGCACAGCGCCGTCCGCGTAACCCAGGGCGCCGATTCGCCGCGGCGCGGCTGGCGCGCGGTGGTCGGATCGGTGCCAGCGGCCGAACCGGACGACAGCGCGCCGGAGCCGCTTGCAGTGGACGAGACGGACGAAGTCATCGATGCGGTCGTCGCGGCCGATGCGGCGCGCGATTCCTGCATGCGCACGGCGGTCGGCACGGTCGGCGGCGAGCCGAAGGCGTAGGGCACGGCACCCAGGTCGGCGCCGGTCGGGGTGCCGGTGGAAGCTGTCGGGTAGCGGGCACGGAAATCGTTCGCGCTCGGCAGGTCGCCGCGCGGCGCGGTCGGGTCGCGGTCGATCTGGTACGGGTAGTCGCCCTTGCTGGCCCACGGCTGCGAGTCGAGCGGCAGGCGATAGCCCATCGGCGAGTCGCCGGGGATGAGATACAGCCGGTCGTCGCGCATGAACCACGGGCCGGTTTTCCAGCCCGGGCCTTCGACCGCAGGCGCGTCCGCGTTGGCATTGCCCGGCTCGATCGGCAGCATGTAGCCGATGACCGCGTCCAGCTTCTGCGTGAAGACGCGGCGCAGGCGCACGCGTTCGAGTTCGTCGTCGAGCTTCGACTCGAACGGATCGACGTTCACCGGCAGGCGGCGTTCGCGCCAGAGGTAGTAGAAAGTGTCTTCGTAGCCCGGCAGGATGTAGCGCTCGGTGATGCCCAGGCGATGCGCCAGCACGGTCGTGAAGCGGCGCGCGTCTTCGCTGGTGTATTGCGTCGGGACGCGCTCGTCGGCGAAGATTTCTGGGTTGTGCCAGAGCGGCTGGCCGTCGGTGCGCCAGAAGATCGACAGCGCCCAGCGCGGCAACTGCTCGCCCGGATACCACTTGCCCTGGCCGAAATGCAGGAAGCCGCCGTCGCCGTATTCGGCGCGCAGCTTCTGCACCAGTTCGGTCGCATAGCCGCGCTTGGTCGGGCCGAGTGCCTCGGTGTTCCATTCGGGCGCATCGCGGTCGCTGGTCGCGACGTAGGTCGGCTCGCCGCCCATCGTCAGGCGCACGTCGCCTGCCACCAGGCGCTTGTCGACCGCGTCGCCGAGCGC
>JAQGMX010000142.1 GCA_028292145.1 Variovorax sp. | reverse complement strand
TTGCCGGGTTCCATGATGCGCGGCGTCAGCAGGCCGCTTTTCGGCAGTGCTTGCGACATCAGCGGCGTGAGCACGTCACTGTCGAGCCGGATGTCGGGGTTCAGCACTAGGAACCACGGCGTAGCGCAGCGGCCAAATGCCTGGTTATGGTTCGCCCCGAAACCCTTCGGCCGCGTGTTCTCGATGCGTTCGACCTTGAAGCGCAGCCCTGTGAGGTCGGCCACGGCGTCGGCTTCCGGGATGTTGATCGTCAGCACGACCTTGTCGATCGCCGCGTGGCTCCAGCGGTCCAGTTGTTCGAGCAGCGGGCGGATCAGCGGGAGCTGTCCGTGACTGACGATTGAAACGGTGATGGGCTTGGCGGATGCGAGAGGCGCGGGCGGCAACGGGCGTGAATGGTTCGGCATGGTTTAATTTCGCTCGGGAATTCTAGGTTCCCGCGCCCCTCTCTCCGATTTCCCATGATTGCCCTGATCCTCATCAGCTTTGTCGTCTCCGCGTTCGCCGTGCTGGTGTTCATGCGTCGCGCGCGTCGGCACGCGAGGCGTTATGCGGCCGACATGCCGCAGCGCTTCCACAAGGGGCACGTGCCGCGCCTCGGCGGTGCCGGCATTCTGCTGGGCACCGGCGTGGCCTGGCTGGGCGCGGGCTGGCCGGGCGATCCGTTCAACACCAACTGGCCGGCGTCGGCCGCGGCGCTGGTGTTGCTGTGCATGGCGCCGTCGGTGCTCGGCGGCATCGCCGAAGACGTGACGCAGCGCGTGAGCGTGCGCTACCGGCTCGGCCTGACGCTCGGCTCTGCGCTGCTCCTGTGCTGGCTGCTGGGGCTGGGCGTTCACCGCACCGGGTTGGGTTTCGTCGACGCCGGCATGCGCGCGCTGCCGTTCATGGCCGTGCTGCTCGCGGTGCTGGCCATCGGCGGCCTGCCGCATGCCTTCAACATCATCGACGGCTACAACGGCCTGGCCGGCGCGGTCGCGGTGCTGGTCTGCCTGGCGATCTCGCACGTGGCGCTGCAGGTCGGCGACCGGCAACTCGCGGCGATGGTGTTGTGCCTGGTCGGCGCGACGATGGGCTTTCTGATGTGGAACTACCCGAGCGGGCGCATCTTCGCCGGCGACGGCGGCGCTTACGTCTGGGGCATGGTGATCGCGGTGGCCTGCGTGACGCTGGTGCAGCGCCACCCGACCGTCTCGCCGTGGTTTCCGATGCTGCTGCTGATCTATCCGGTCTGGGAGACGCTGTTTTCCATCTACCGCAAGATGGCGCGCGGCCAGTCGCCGGGTCATGCCGACGCGCTGCATTTCCACCAGCTGATCTTCCGGCGCATCGTGCGCGTCGCTTTCACGGACGATGAGGCGCGCCAGCTGCTCGCGCGCAACAACCGCACGTCGCCGTACCTCTGGATGTTCGCGGCGATGTCGGTGGTGCCGGCGGTGCTGTTTTGGCGCAACACGATGGCGCTGATGCTGTGCAGTCTGCTGTTCGTCACGACCTACGTCGTGGCGTACCTGATGATCGTGCGCTTCAAGGTGCCGCGCTGGCTGCGGCACTGACGCCGGCGACTCGATGTCCCTTCGGCACAACGTCCTGTGGAATCTCGCCGGCGCAGGACTGCCGCTGCTGGCGGGCGTCGCACTTATTCCTTATCTGGTTCGCGAGACGGGCATCGAGGTTTTCGGGATCCTGACGCTGGTCTGGGCACTGATCGGCTACTTCAGCCTCTTCGACTTCGGCCTGGGGCGTGCGTTGACGCAGCAGGTGGCGCAGAAGCTCGCTGCCGGACGCGAAGCCGAAGTGCCGTCGCTGGTCAAGAGCGGCCTGATGATGGCGGCGCTGATGGGCGCCGTCGGCGGCGTTCTGCTGGTGGCTTTCGCCGAGCCGCTCGCCGTGAAGGGGCTCAAGGTGTCGGAGGCGCTGCACTCGCAGGTTTTCCATGCGCTGCTGATCGCCGCGGTCGGCGTGCCGGTGACGACGCTTACGGTCGGCATGCGCGGGGTGCTCGAAGCCTATGAGGACTTCCGCAACGTCAATCTGCTGCGGATGGTGCTCGGCCTGGCGAACTTCGGCCTGCCGGCGCTGAGCGTCTACTGGCTCGGGCCGTCGCTGGTGCCGATGGTGGCGAGCCTGATGGCGGCGCGGCTGGTCTTCGGCGTTGCGCACTGGCTCATGGTGCGCCGCCGGCTGGGGGGCGGCCTGGGCCGGGTAAAGCTGCAACGCGGCAATGTCGTCGGGCTGCTGTCTTTCGGCGCGTGGATGACGGTGTCGAACATCATCAGTCCGCTGATGGTCACGGCCGACCGCTTCGTGATCTCGGCGGTGCTGGGCGCTGCGGTCGTCGCCTACTACACGGTGCCGTCGGAAGTGATGGCGCGCGTGCTGATCCTGCCGGGTGCGCTTACCGGCGCGCTGTTTCCGCGGCTCGCCTCGCTGCTGACCAACGACATCGAGGCCGCGCGACGCATCTACCGGCGCTGCGTCGTGCTGGTGGCGGCGGCGTTGCTGCCGCTGTGCGCGGTGATCGCGCTGGGCGCGCACTGGGGCCTGTCGCTGTGGCTGGGTGCCGATTTCGCCGATCGGTCGGCGCCGGTGGTGTCGATCTTCGCGCTCGGTCTGCTGTTCAACGGCATCGCCTTCGTACCGTTTGCCGCGGTGCAGGCCGCCGGGTTCGCGCGCACGACGGCGCAACTTCATGTGCTCGAGGCGCTGATCTATTTTCCGGTGCTGTTCTTCGCGCTCGGGCACTTCGGCCTGGCCGGCGCGGCTGCGGCGTGGACGTTGCGCGTCGGCATCGACATGGTGTTGCTGCTCGGCGTCGTTCGGCGGAAGGTGTTCCCGAACCGCGTGTTTACGACTCGGGTAACCCCTGCCATGCGGCACAATTTGGCATCCCCCGAACCGGAGCGTCCATGACTGCGACAGTGCCCGAGCATCTGCTCAACATTCCTCCCCGCGACAAGGCCGAGATCCTGGCCCAGGCGCTGCCCTACATTCGCAAATTCCACGGCAAGACCATCGTCATCAAGTACGGCGGCAACGCCATGACCGACCCGGCCCTGCAGGCCGACTTCGCCGAAGACGTGGTGCTGCTCAAGCTGGTCGGCATGAATCCGGTGGTCGTGCACGGCGGCGGCCCGCAGATCGAGGCCGCGCTCAACAAGCTCGGCAAGAAGGGCAGCTTCATCCAGGGCATGCGCGTGACCGACGCCGAGACGATGGAAGTCGTCGAATGGGTGCTCGCGGGCGAAGTGCAGCAGGACATCGTCGGCCTGATCAACCAGGCGGGCGGCAAGGCTGTCGGCTTGACCGGACGCGACGGCGGCCTGATCCGCGCGCAGAAGCTGAAGATGGCCGACCGCGCCGATCCGAGCCTGATGCACGACGTCGGCCAGGTCGGCGAGATCGTCTCGATCGACCCGAGCGTGGTGAAGGCGCTGCAGGACGACGCCTTCATCCCGGTGATCAGCCCGATCGGTTTCGGCGAAGAGAACGAGAGCTACAACATCAACGCCGACGTCGTCGCCGGCAAGCTGGCCACTGTGCTCAAGGCCGAAAAGCTGATGCTGCTGACCAACACGCCCGGCGTGCTCGACAAGGCCGGCAACCTGCTGACCAACCTCAGCGCCCGCGAGATCGACGAGCTTTTCGCCGATGGCACGATTTCCGGCGGCATGCTGCCGAAGATCGAAGGCGCGCTCGATGCTGCCAAGAGCGGCGTGAATGCGGTGCACATCATCGACGGCCGGGTTCCGCACGCGATGCTGCTGGAAATCCTGACCGATCAGGCCTACGGGACGATGATCCGCGCGCGTTAGGACCCGGCGGGCTCGTAACCCCGCGGATTCCCCTGCTGCCAGCGCCAGCTGTCGGCGCACATCTGGTCCACGCTGCGCCGCGCGCGCCAGCCGAGCAGGCTTTCCGCCAGCGACGGGTCGCCCCAGTAAGCGGGCACGTCGCCGGCGCGGCGCGGGCCGATTTCATACGCGATCGGTTTGCCGCAGGCGCGCTCGAAGGACTTGACCACGTCGAGCACCGAAGCGCCGATGCCGGTGCCCAGGTTCACCGTCACCAGGCCTGCCGCCTTTTCGGCGTTGCGCAGCGCCGCGACGTGGCCTTCTGCCAGGTCCATCACATGCACGTAGTCGCGAACGCCGGTGCCGTCGGGCGTCGGATAGTCGCCGCCGTGGATCGACAGCTTCTCGCGCATGCCGACCGCGACCTGGCTTACGAAAGGCATCAGGTTGTTCGGCTTGCCTTGCGGGTGCTCGCCGATCAGGCCGCTCTCATGCGCGCCGA